>JAWOEP010000470.1:0-12110 GCA_046482705.1 Desulfotignum sp. | reverse complement strand
CCCCTCTGTATTTTTTCATTTTCGGTTCAAGTTTCTGGCCATTTCCTGCATTGCATTTCTCATGTTTGTCATCCTGTCGAGTTCTTCTGATTTCAGCCAGTTTGCCGGCAGTATGCAGTTCAAGTTCATGGGCCCGTTTTTCATCATCTCAGGACTGATGTTTCTGGTATTCAGAAAGTTTCCCATAAAGTGTCCCCATTGCGCCAGGGTGCTTCCCACCAGAGAAGACTGGACCTGTCCCAACTGCAAAAAAAAACAGGGCAAAGACCGGTACCTGTCGGAAAAATGTGTTCACTGCAGGGAAATTCCAGCCACCGGTTCCTGTGATCTGTGTAAAAAAACATTCCGGTTATAACTATAAGAAAGCCGTCAGCGGTCAATACTCAGTTATCAGCTTCCAGTAAACAATTGCAAATTTTTCCCTGCTGGTTACTACCGGCTAAAAGCTAAAAGCTAACAGCTAACAGCTAACAGCTAACAGCTTTCATGATTTATTGTGCCCGGCAGGGCATGGCTGTTATTCAGATTACTGGCAGATCACGTTGTAAGCAGATCAGGGCGGCGTAGAAGATGATCACACCACTCCGGTGAACTCCATGTTCAGTTTCTGCTGGAAACTTTCAATGGTTTTGAAAATCTCTTTGAGCATGTGCCGGTCCAGGTGGGACAGGTTTTCCGGGTTGATGTAATTGTCCGGCGGGGTCCCTTCATCCATGATATTGGTTATCTGGCGGCGGAACCGCAGTTTCATGAGAAAATTATAGGACTGGACGATGTTGTGGTATTCTTTGCTGTTGATGGCATGTTTGGTGTACAGCCGGAACAGCCGGGCCAGGGTGTTGGTCTGATAAATATTGTTTTTCAGGGCATAGACCCGGGTGACGTCCGTGATGGGCAGCATGGCATATTTGATGTCAAAGGCATTTTTGTGTTTGCCTTCCGATTCCACCCGAAGTTTGCCGAACAACCCGATGGGGGGCCTGAAATACAGGGCGTTTTCCGTCATGTTCCGCAGAAACCCTGACCATCCCCGCAGAGATGCAAACAGGTGGTCCTTGAGCTGTTCAGACAGGGACAGATCACCATAGGTGCCTTTAAAATCAAAAAATATACTGGAATACAAAAGGTCTTCCGGCTTGGCCTTGCGGATCCAGGTGTGAAAATACTGTTTCCAGACAGACAGGGGCTGGCACCATTTCGGATTCTGGGCCATGTTGTTCCCGTCGCAGAACCGGTAACCGGCCATATCCAGCCGGGAACAGACAAGTTCTGCCAAATGTGTGAAATATGCTTTTGCCTTCTGTGCTTCTGCTTCTGATGCCGGATCTGCATACACAATGGCGTTGTCCTGGTCAGAAACCAAAGTCTGTTCCTCCCTGCCTTCCGATCCCATGGTCAGAAAGACGAATGCACAGGGCGGGGGGCCTGTTTCCGCCAGGGACAGGGCCATGATCTTTTCCAGGATGGCATCTGAAAAGGTGGTGATCAGCCGGGTGATCTGTTCCGGGTTCACCCCGTTGCTGATGGGATCCAGAAGCATGGCGCACAGTTTTGCATGGATATTTTCAAGATCAGCCATTTTTTCGGCGGATGTCACGGATTTCAGCAGCAAAAATGTGGCCCGGGTCTGGGCTGCTATCAGGTCTTTTTCAGAGATGATGCCGGAAATATCCCCGGATTTTCCGCACACGGCCAGGTGGCGTTTGTCCTTGTCAATCATGGTCAAAAAGGCTTCAAATACCTGACAGTCCGCTGAAATGGTGATCACCGGCGATGACATCACCCCAGAGACCGGTGTGTCCGGGGCCAGGTCCTGTGCCAGCACCTTTGCCCTGAGATCTGCATCCGTGACAATGCCTGTGATCTGCCGGTCTGCATCTTTAACCAGGATGGCACCATTGTTTCGGCTCATTTTTTGGGCCGCGGTTTTCACCGGTGTGTCCATGGGACAGGTGGCGATGTTGGGTCGGAATATCGCAGATACCGGCTGGTTGAAAAATGCTGTTTGGGAGTGTTCTTCTTTCATTGCAACTCCCATGGTGCAAAACAGGTCAAATCAATCATGGGAAACTCCAGGTGATCCAGATTGAACCACCCGGCGGTGAGAAACCCCGGAAAAACGTTTTTTCTCATTTTAAAATATGCTGCCTCTTTGTTGTAGCGTTTTGCAGAATAGATGATTTTCATGTAAAGGTCTGTCATCTCAGTGGAAAGCGTGTGGTTTTTTCCCATTGCAGCTGTCAGGCTGTCCATGTCCTTTGCCAGAAGGGCCTGGGTAGCTTCAAAAGCGGTCACAAGCTCCGGGTCAAGGGGGGCATCAGATGCCTGAAACCGGGTCAGGATGGCCTGGATCTGCCCGGCATTCTCCTCTATTCGGGAAATCACCCCCGGGGGAATGGTTTCCGGGGCACGGGATACCAGTTTCGGTATCAGGTCCAGCTGGTCCATACAGGCGGAAACCATCAGATCTTTCCCGGTATTGATGCGGTTTTTAGACCGCAGCATGCTGGTGTAGCTGCCGAAAATCACACAGAAAAGCACAATTGCCAGGGCAACGGAAAATAGGCCTGTAACGATCAGCCAGGGATTTTTCATGAAAACGCCTCCGGTTTTAAGATTAACCTGTTTTTTGCATAAGTATTTCCAGCCCTACCATGTGTTGTACCGGTTAATCAATATTTTACTCTTGCATAATAGGATTTTTTTGATGCAGTGATGGCATCCCCCAGGGTGAGAATGCCGTTGCTGTTCAAAACAGGGATCAGTTTTAAAAAAATCTGTGCCGTGGAAATGGCATCCCCCAGGGCTGTGTGTCGGCCGATAATGTCTATACCCAGCCTTTTTGCAATATTTTCCATATCATGCTGTTCATGGATGGGATGCAGAATGGCGGACAAAAGCAGGGTATCTAAAATGGGGTTGGTAAACCGTATGTTTGTTGTTTTTTCCTTGAGTGCAAGCATTTTCATGTCAAAAGCAATATTGTGTCCCACCAGAACGGTGTCAGCCGCAAACTGCCGGAACCGGGGCAGCACTTCTTCTATGGGGTCTTTTTCCGCCACCATTTCATGGTTGATGCCGTGAATCCGGTAGGATGCCATGGGAATATCCCGCCGGGGATCCACCAGCTCCTCAAAAACATCTTCGAAAAGGATACGGTTGTTGACAATTCTCACCGCACCCATGGAAATGATCTCATCGCCGCCCTCCGGGTTCAGGCCCGTGGTTTCCGTATCAAATACGGTATAGGAGATCTCTTTTAACCGGGTGTCCAGCAGGCTTTTGTCCCGGTCCTTGAACTGGAACAGGTCAAAATCATAAAATTCCGGCCGTGATCCAGCCATGATGGGGGTCCGGTGTTTTACAGGCCCGGATGCAGCTGCACTTTTTCTGACGGACAAGGTGATATGGGCACTTGTTTTTTTATCTGAAGTAAGAATGTCAAACCGGGTGTTGTTTATGGCCAGAACCGATGTAAATCCGGGCAGGTCATTGATGTGCCGGTGTTTCATGGTTTCAAGGTCTGCTAGGTTTGCAGGGGTATCTTCCCAGGTAATATCACATTTGACCCTGTCATCGGCGGTTGAAGCTGACAGATCGAATGTTGTGCAGCCTGTGAGGTCTGTCAGATTTTTAAACAAAAATACAAATGCCTGGGTCAGAGAATAGGTGTCTGCCATGATCCGTTCATTTTGTGCCCGGTTATAAACATTGATTCTGATATCATGAAGATGCCCGGACAGTTTTTGCACCCGGAAAAGAAATTGTGCCAGATCCATCCGGGTTAAGGGCAGGCGGGAGAGAAAAATATCCTGGATGGTGTCGGACAATTTGTGAAAACCCGCGGCTGCAGGCGTATGTTTTTCCATTATTTGGTGAAACTCTGCCAGATGCGTTTGGATGGATTCATATTTTCTGATGTCCTGGGAGATCTCCTGGAACGCCAGAATAAACCCGGTCATCCGGTTGTTTTTGTCCAGGACCGGTATGGTTTCCACACTGATCAGGCAATGGCGGGAAACCGGGGTGATAAAGTAGGAGCCTGCACTGTTTTCCCCTGATGCCAGCTGTTCTGTGATCTCTTCCATGGCATGGGCGATGAGGTCCTTGTCCACCAGATGGAAAATGGAACGACCCAGGCCCATGAAGTGTTCGGTTTTTTTCAGGTCCGTGGTCCGGGAGAATATGTTTTTGGCCAGAGAATTGTACAGCAGAATCCGGCCGCTGGCGTTGCAGATGATTACCCCCTGGGGCAGTTCCCCCATGATGGCGGCCAGCAGGTTTCTTTCCTGTTCGGTTTCTTTTCTGGCAGTCACCACCTGCTGGGCAATGTTCTGGTTCTGGTTTTCAAATATATCGGCAAAAGTGTTGATGGCTCTGGCCAGGGCCTGGACATCCAGGTTTCCTGTGACAGGGATACGCAAAGAGGGGTTGGAGGCATAGATCATGGCCACCTCGGTTGACATTTTTTTCACCGGTTTGATATACCCGGCATACACCAGGTCTGATGCGGCCCAGAACACCAGACACAGCAGGAGAAAACCGCCCAGCAGGACAGCTGCATGACGTTTACAGAAATCTGCCGCCATTTTTACCTGATCAGGGGTCAGGTGCAGCCAGACGTACACAGCCATACCCGCCAAAATCAGAAAAATGACGGCAGCAATTCCCAGGGCGAATATCCAGAATCGGTGGCTCAGGGTCATGAATGCAAAAAATAAAGAATTCCGGACAAAGGGCTTTGTCCGGAATTCTTCCTGGTATTATAGATTATGATATGTGATTATCCCCACCATCCCCAGCCGAATGAGGACACGAACAGTACGCAGAAAATAAGGGTTGCAATAAGGTATTTGTCTTCGAGTGCCATGGTATTTCTCCTTTGTTTCTCAGTTTGTTAAATCAATGGTCCAGGTTGTCACATATCATCTGCTTCCTTGGTAACATCCATGGTTTCCTCATCCGCCCGTCTGATCTGTTCCGCGGATGTGGTGGACATTTCCGCTTTAAAACACAGGCCCCACATCAGTACGATGCCCAGGATCCACCAGATGATCTGCCAGGACCAGATGGGCGGGAACCCGGCAAAGGAAATGGCATTGTTGCCGATGAGCACACCCGGTCCGATGGCCATGAAAAACCAAATGGGAACGGCGATTTTCATGTACCCGCGCCAGCGTTTGCCTTTTTCAGAGGGTCCGTCAATGGAGTTGAGCCATTCCCTTACCTCTTTCTGCCGGGCAATGGTTTCTTCATTGTCTTTCAGACCCAGACCCCGGCACAGATATGCCACGCCCAGTCCTACGAAAATACCCCAGCCTGCCGTATGGATGGACAGGGGATACTGCCACACATAATAGGTGAGAAAACAGGCGATAATAGCGCAGATAAGGCCCAGAACCACGCCGATGCTCGGAAATTTGAATCCCCAGTGCACCCCCAAAAGACACAGGTACATGATGGTACCGAATGCCGTGGCAAACCCGCCGATCATGACGATGGCATCTGTGGAGGTCAAAGAGACCACAACCGCGGCCACTGCAAGGATGGTGGCAAAGATCCGGTTGGTCCAGATCTGTTCGGAGTGGGATCCGCCCTGTTTTCTGACATACCGCCACCACACATCCCGCTGGATAATGGTGCCGCCGGTGCCGATGTAAGGGGCTGCCGTGGAGTGGATGGCGGCAATGGCGCCCATGAACACCAGGCCCAGGAGGGGCCCGGGCATGAACTTGGTCATGAGCATGGGCACAACATCCCCGTCCACCTGGGGGGCCAGGTTCCCGGCCATCATCAGGATCCGGGCGCCGATACCCTGGAAAGCGGTGAAAAAGAACAGGGCCAGACCAACCACGAATGTGGACATGAACACCTGCTGCCAGGCCAGGGGCTTGGGTGAGGCAATACCGAAGTTCCACAGAATAAAGGCAGGAGATGACTGGATCCCCATGAGGGCGAACATGTAAGTGAGAATCATCACCGCGGTCCACCCGCCGCTGCCCAGGCCGAAGTGGATCAGGCCCGGTACTTTCATGTATTTTTCTTCAAGGCCGCCCATGGAGGCCACAAATCCGGACCACCCGCCGAACAGGGGGCTGGTGATGGTGTAAAATCCCAAAAGGATAATGCCACCCACCAGGAGGCAGAACTGAAGAACCCCCACCCAGGTGGAAGCCTTCAGACCGCCGGTGACCACATAGAACCACACAATGGCGGCCATGAAAATCAACCCCGCGGTCTCGGGCACGCCGGCTGTCCAGTAGAACAATTTGGCAGCGGCAATGAGCTGGAGCCCGGAGTAGAAGATGGAGTAGAGAAACGCCGCCAGAACCGTGAGCCAGCGGACGGCTTCATTGTTATAGTAATAGGCGAACATGTCACCCGGCGTGATAAACCCGTAACGCTTGCCCATCAACCAGTTGCGTTTGGCAAAGAACGCCCCGGTGATGGGAATGGTGAGCACATAAAAGGATGCATAGGCATACACCAGCCCTGCCGCCCAGATAAGACCGGGATGGCCCACAAAGGTCCACCCGGAAAAAGAGGCGGCAGTTGCCGCCATCAAAAATGCGATGAACGGAATGGAGCGGCCGGCAACGGCATAGCCGGAGGCTTTTTTTTCAGTGAAAAAACCTTTCAGGCCCCAATAGAAGCAGTAAATGATGTACAGCACCAGAAAAATCCATACCCATACTTTTGGATCCATAATTTTTTTCCCTCCTGTTATCTCATTATTATGAGTTGATCGGATCATATTTGATTATCAAGGATCTTTGGATAATCAGGGCATATCACACCACCTCCCTTCCATTAGTATTCATGATATATGCTTGGTTGTCATGCTTGTTTTCCATATCCGATCTTTCCCAGTGAGACGGTGATTTCATCCAGGATGGTATCGTCATCTATGGTGGCAGGAACCTTATAGTCTTTTTTGTCTGCAATGGAGCGCATGGTGCCCCGCAGGATTTTGCCGGACCGGGTCTTGGGCAGCCGCTGGACAACCACGGCGGTTTTAAAGGCCGCCACAGGACCGATGGTGTCCCTGACCCGCTGCACCACTTCTTTGATCAGTTCATCATGGTCCCGGTCCACCCCGGCATTGAGCACCAGCATTCCCAAAGGCACCTGGCCCTTGAGGGCATCTTCCACCCCCATGACAGCACATTCCGCCACATCCGGGTGGCCGGCGATCACCTCTTCCATGGCACCGGTGGACAGGCGGTGGCCTGCAACATTGATGATGTCGTCGGTTCTGGCCATGACAAACACATACCCGTCCGCATCTATATACCCGGCATCCGCGGTTTCATAGTATCCCGGGAAGGTTGCCAGGTAGGCGGAAATAAACCGGTCGTCATTTTGCCACAGGGTGGGCAGGGTCCCCGGCGGCAGGGGCAGTCTGGCAACAATGGCGCCGATACCCCCCGGGCCTACGGGATCTCCCGCCTCATCCAGCACAGCCAGGTCCCAGCCCGGTGCCGCCTTGGTGGGGGAGCCGGGTTTGACCGGGAACTGGTGCAGGCCCACACAGTTGGCAGCAATGGCCCACCCGGTTTCTGTCTGCCACCAGTGGTCGATCACCGGGATTTTGAGGCTGTTTTCAGCCCAGGAAAGGGTATCTGGATCGGTCCTTTCCCCGGCCAGAAACAGGTATTTGAAATGGGACAGATCAAACCCGGCCATCAATTTTGCTGCCGGGTCCTGCTGCTTGATGGCCCGGAATGCCGTGGGTGCGGTGAACATGGTTTTTACCTTGTGCTGGGAGATCACCCGCCAGAAGGCGGATGCATCCGGTGTTCCCACGGGCTTGCCTTCATAGACGATGGTGGTGCACCCCTTGAACAAGGGGGCATACACGATATAGGAATGTCCCACCACCCAGCCGATGTCCGAGGCAGCCCAGTACACATCCCCCTGGTTGACGTTGTAAATGGCGTTCATGGTCCACTTGAGGGCCACCATATGGCCGCCGTTGTCCCGGACAATGCCTTTTGGCTGGCCGGTTGTACCTGATGTGTACAGGATATACAAAGGATCAGTGGCAGCCACAGGCACACATTCTGCCGGTGCTGCCTGATCCATGGCGTCATCCCAGTCAAAATCCCGGCCTGTCTGCATGTCAGCCTCTGCCTGGGGGCGCGCAAATATGATGCAGGATTCCGGTTTGGTATCGGACAGGTCAATGGCCTTGTCCAGCAGCGGTTTATACGGGATCACCCGTTTGACCTCAATGCCGCAGGATGCCGACACGATCACCTTGGGCTTGGCATCGTTGATCCGGGTGGCCAGTTCATTGGCGGCAAACCCGCCGAAAACCACGGAATGGATGGCCCCGATTCTGGCACAGGCCAGCATGGCAAACAGGGCCTGGGGAATCATGGGCATGTAGATGATGACCCGGTCTCCTTTGGTCACGCCCCGGTCCTTCAGGACCCCGGCAAAGCGCGACACCTGGTCTTTCAGGTCATTGTAGGTATAGGTGGTGATGGTGTCGGTCACCGGGCTGTCATAGATGACGGCAGCCTGGTCTCCCCTTCCTTCATCCACATGCAGGTCCACCGCGTTGTAGCAGGTGTTGGTTTCTCCGCCCACAAACCACCGGTAAAAGGGCTTGTTGGAATCATCCAGCACCTTGTCCCATTTTTTGTACCAGTGGCAGTCTTCGGCAATGGGTCCCCAGAAGCCTTCCGGGTCGTTGATGGATTGTTCATGGGCCTGGTCATACAGATTGGACATTGTGTTTCCTCCTCACATTAACAGCGCAGCATTATTTTTGAACCATGTTCTTGATCTCTTCCACAACTTCCGGGTTGGCCAGGGTCATGACATCCCCTACATCGCCTTTGTTGGAAATGGCGCCCAGCACCCGGCGCATGATTTTTCCGGACCGGGTTTTGGGCATATCCGGTACCAGCCAGACTTTTCTGGGTTTGGCAATTTTACCGATCTGATCGCACACGGCGTCGGAGATTTTCTTTGCCAGTTCCTCCGACGGCTGGATACCGGTCTTCAGTGCAATGTACAGATCCGGTTCCTTGCCCTTGATTTCATGGGATACCGGCACAACAGCGGCTTCCGCCACCTCATCCACCACCATGGCGGCGGATTCGATTTCCTTGGTTCCCAGGCGGTGCCCGGATACATTGATGACATCATCGATCCGTCCCAAAATCCTGAAATAGCCGTCTTCGGCCATCATGGCGGCATCACCGGCCAGGTAGGGCCAGTCTTTCCAGTCCTTGCTCTCCGGATTTCTGCACACCGGCGCAAAATAGGTGTCCACAAACCGCTGGCGGTCTCCCCAGATGGTCTGGAATTGCCCGGGCCAGGGGTTTCTGATGCAGATATTGCCGGCAATGCCGGTTTCTGTGATTTCCTTGCCTTCATCATCTAAGATAAAGGGATGAATACCCGGAACCCCGGGACCGGCGCTGCCCGGTTTCATGGGCTTGAGACCCGGTACGGTGGAACACAGGAATCCGCCGGTTTCGGTCTGCCACCAGGTATCAACGATAATGGCCTCTCCCTTGCCCACTGCACTTTCATACCATTTCCACACTTCCGGTTCTATGGGTTCCCCCACGGTGGTCATGTGTTTGAAGTGATAGGTGTATTTGGCCGGTTCTTCCGGGCCGAGTTTGCGCAGGGCCCGGATGGCGGTGGGGGCGGTGTGGAAGATGTTGACATCCAGTTCCTGGGCGATGCGCCAGGACCTGCCGGCATCCGGATAGGTGGGCACCCCTTCATAGATGACACTGGATGCGCACAGGGCAAGGGGGCCGTATACGATGAAGGAATGGCCGGTGATCCACCCGATGTCCGCCATGCACCAGTACACATCTTCCGGATGGATATCCTGGATATATTTGGACATGGCCGTGACATAGGCCAGGTATCCGCCGGTGCCGTGCTGACAGCCTTTGGGTTTGCCGGTGGTGCCGCTGGTGTACATGAGAAACAAAGGATCTTCAGACAGCATTTTTTCCGGTGCAATACGTTTGCCGTAGTGGTTTTTCAACTCTTCGTTCACAAACACATCCCGGCCGTCCGCCATGGGAGTGGAAGAGGAATATTTGCCCGGATACCGCTGCCATACCAGCACCTTGTCCACCACCTGGCCCTGTTTTTCGGAAATTTTGACGGCCTCGTCCGCATGCTGTTTGTGGTTGAGCAGTTTACCGGCCCGGTAATAGGCATCCATGGTGATGAGCACCCGGGAATTGGAATCCACGATCCGGTCGGCACAGGCGGATGCGGAAAACCCGCCGAACACAACAGAATGGATCACCCCGAGTCTGGCACAGGCCAGCATGGTGATGGGCAGCTCAGCTGACATGGGCATGTGGATAGTGACCCGGTCACCGCGCTTAAGCCCTGCAAAATCCCGCAGCAGGGAAGCGAATTCATTGACCCTGACATACAGTTCCTGATAGGTGATATGGTCAATGCGCTCTTCTTCGAGTTCCGGGACAAAATGGATAGCGGTTTTGTTTTTGTTGTCTTTGAGGTGGCGGTCAATGCAGTTGTAGCTTGCATTGATCAGACCGCCTTTAAACCATTTGAAACAGGGCGCGTCACTGGTATCCAGGACTTCGTCCCAGTATTTATACCAGGTGAGCATTTCAGCATATTCGGTAAAATAATCGGGAAAATTGTCCAGGCTGAACCGGTCAAAGATGGATGGATCAGTCAGATTGGCCTGGCCGATGAATTGGGGGGAGGGATAATAATAATCTTCTTCTTTCCAGTGGACAGCAATCTGGGCTTCCGTGGTTTCGACGACATCTCTTTTGCTCATGCGGCATCTCCTTTGTTATGGTGTAATTATTTGAAATAATTATATTTTATAACAATTAAAAATAGCATCACCTCCTTTTTTCCGTGGAATGAACTTTTTTTTCACCCGGTTTTGACCAGGTTATAAAAATATAGTAACTATTTTGTACTAACGGCGTTGTGTCTGTATATCCTGCAATTGCTTAAGATCAGCAACAAGTTTTTTCCACAACCGTGTCAGAAGGCGGCAACGTCCAAATAGAGATGCAAAACTGGCATTATTCGCTGAATTTGATTTATTTAACTTCTCCATCAAATATTAAGAATATGCGGTTAAGTCAATAAAAAAAATGGTATTTTCTTAAATTATTTTTCTACGCAGGGTTCCTGGTCTGAAAAACCACCCGCTCCGGAAAACAAAAAATCATTGCCAGGCAGGACCTTGGCAGGTATAGTCTGGGAAGAAGTGACCAAATATGAAAGCTTTTAGCTGTTAGCTTTTGGCTGAGTACTGATGGCTGAGGGCTTTCATACAAAAATGCAGACATAAGAAAGGATTCCTCCATGAAACATCCCATTGATAATTACTGGCAATTGAAATTACAAGCAGTCAAGGATAATCTGGAAAAAAACAATTTTGCGGTATATGTTGCAGATACCGCAGCAGCAGCCAAAGATCTTGCCCTGGAGCAGATCATACCGGCCCTGGATATCAAGACTGTTTCCTGGGGCGGTTCCATGTCCTTTGTGGCCACCGGGCTTTTCCATGCCCTCATGGAAGACAAAAACCTTGAGATTATCAACACCTTTGACAAAAGCCTTTCCTTTGAAGAGATGATGGAAACCCGGCGCCGGTCCCTGCTGGTGGATCTGTTCATCACCGGTACCAATGCCCTGACCGAAGCCGGCCAGCTGGTGAATCTGGACATGATCGGCAACCGGGTGGGGGCCATGATGTGGGGACCTGTGCATGTGCTGCTTATCATCGGCAGAAACAAGCTGTGCCAGGATATGGAAGATGCCATGTTCCGGATAAAAAATTATGCCGCACCCGTGAACACCATGAATCTGGATAAGAAAACCCCGTGTGCCGCCACCGGCATCTGCCAGGAATGTGCCAGCCCGGACCGGATCTGCAACTACTGGACAATCATAGAAAAATCATTTGTCAAAAAACGGATCAAGATTATTCTGGTCAATGAAGATCTGGGGTTTTAAATCATGCAGACCATTGCAGTTTTTCAGCAGAACGGATCCGGAAATACAAAGATTGCGGGTATCAACCAGTTCGGGGACCAGCAGTTCCGTATACAGATTTATGACATTGCACC
>JAWOEP010000454.1:0-7371 GCA_046482705.1 Desulfotignum sp. | reverse complement strand
GCTCAGTTCCATAAAAATTTTGTCCCGCAGACTGGAAAGCCTGCCCGAAGAAACCTGGCAGCCCACCTTAAAGCGTATGCAGCGCAACCTTAAACGCCTTATCGGCATTGAAAATGAAGTCTATGATATTGTGGAAAAAAAATCTTTTTCCCACAAACCCGTGTACACCCTTATTTTTGACCAATGCAAAGATGTTATTGAAGCCCTGATCGCCCAGGAGACCGGAGAGACAGGGGTGATAGACAAAGTGCGAAAAAAGCTGGATGATATTTTTTCCACCAGGGACCTGGAAGAAAAACAGGTGCATCTGGACAGTTTCGTGGCCCGGCGCATCACCGAAACCAGGCCTTTGTTCCACCGCCGGGATGTGGATCTGAAAACCAGCCTGTCTTCTGTTCCCCCCATCCAAATCCCCCTAGACCCATTACAGAAAGTGGTGGACGGCCTCATACGCAATGCCATTGAAAACACCCCGGACGGGGGCAGTATTCATGTCCGGGTGCAGGACACGGCAAAGGGCGTGGAATTCATTGTCCAGGACAGGGGAATCGGGCTTACCCCGGAAGCCCAGAAACGCATTTTTGAAGGGTTTTTCACCACCCAGGAAACCCTGCATTACTCTTCGGGACAGCCCTATGATTTCAATGCCGGGGGCAAGGGAGCAGACCTGCTGCGCATGAAAATATTTTCAGAACGGTACCACTTTAAAATCTCCATGACCTCCCGGCGCTGCAGCCGCCTGCCCGGGGACACTGATGTCTGTCCGGGCAGCATAGAGGGATGCAGCAGACTGCCGGGTCCGCCCTGTGACGGCTATACCCGGGTATCTGTATTGTTTCCCCTGCCGTTGGATTGAACCTGGCAGCCTGTCTTCTGATATACAGCAGGAGACAGGTTACAGGCGGCAGTAGTATGCTTCACCCCCTGCACTGCCAGGTATAAACCCATACAAAATCAGGCACAGGCTTCAGATTTTCTGCTCATGCTTCTGGAAACAGGGAATACACAGGTCTTTTCCCCCGAACCTGCGGATCCTGGATTCCATGACCTTTTCTCCGCATTCCCGGCACCGCAAGCTCTCCAGAATGCGGGGCGGCCGCACCGGCGGTGCCATGACACTTTCCACCTGAAAAAGTTTACCCAGATCCGCCGCCATGATGGCCCGGGTCCTTTCTTCCCTGTCTGCAAACCCCCCGGCCGGTGCCAGCGCATCCACGGCCTCGTCCTGAAAAAGGGCACGGAACCCTTTTTCATTGTCCCGGTCATAAAAGGTAAACCCCGGTTTGCCGAAATCTTTATGAATCAGGTTTCCCTTGCCGTAGGTACACCCGGTCAGATACTGGATCCCGTCCACCCCGCACATGTCGGTTTCGGTCACACACACCATATTGGCGCCGGGCGCAAAATCCAGGCGGTCCAATGCCAGCTCCGCGGCCCTGATCCCGATGGCCAGCCCGGGGCAGGTATGCCCGTGAAATGCAATGGTTTCTTCTATCTTTTTTTCATCTATCATACAAGCCATACAGCCCTCCTTGTTTTATGAAAGTTTTACGTGTAAAGTTTTAAGCCATTACCTGACTGTTTATACTTTCATCATTATATTATGATCTCTCTGGCCATGCTTGTTGTTACAAAAATCAACTCATCTTATTTTGTTGGTCCGGAAATATAAGGTATATTGTCAACCGTTCCTCTCATGCAACACTTTGCAGGCGATTTGCCAGATCATGTCCAGCGGTCGCCGGCGGCAACGATTTGTTGTCTTTCCGATACAGATCAATCGCCTCTTCTACAATCTGGCAGAGATCTTCAAACACTTTTTTTTCATCATCCCCATGGCATCCGCCAAAAACCAATCCGGGTGCACTGCCAACATAACACTGATCTTCTTCAGACCATTCAACGATTTTTGCATATCTGGCACTGTCTTTCATTTTTTCTTCAACTCCTCCAAGGCCAGGCGGACTGCCCGCACCTGATAATGCTTAACGTCATCTCCGGGTTTGCCGGAAATGGTTACCGGTTTCCGGCATTGAGGGTGTATAAAATTTCTGTGGCTGCCTTTGCCGCCACGGTCCACAAATCCGGCCTCTTTCAATTTTGCAATCAGTTCTCTGATTTTTGGCGGCATCACACATGCCCTTGCTATAAGCAGTGATTATAGGATAACATAACCATTCACCATTAAAAACTCATAATTTTTTCCTTCTGGAATGTCAATAAAAAGGAGCGGACATGCTGGCAAACCTCATAAAAAACCGGACCAACATACATACCAGGGATATCCGGATGGCCACCTGGCCCCATGAAGGCGGGCAGGTTATTGTTTCTGGAGAACTACACGATATCCGATATATACCGGTGTTTGATATTACAGGCCAGGTACGTGAACCCGGCACCATCCACCACATCCGCCTGTTCTGCCTGGTGGCCCCGGACCCCTTGCGCATTGTCGAAGCCGAAGCGGACATGCCCTGCATTCCCATGGCAGAATGCCGCACCACACTGGACCGGGTCCCGCTGCTGGCAGGGCTGGAAATCAAACCCGGGTTCACCCGAAAAGTGGCGGAGATAATGGGGGGCACCAGGGGATGCACCCATCTGTGCACCCTGACCAAGGCCATGGCCCAGGAGATGGTCCATGGATGGCTGACAGAAAAACGCCGGGAACCGATGCCTTTGCCGGACAACATCGCAGATATCAAAGAAAGCGGATTTCTGGTGGATTCCTGCCGGATGTGGCAAAAGGACGGTCCCAAAATCCAGGCACTGGCACAGGCCATACAAAAGGCATCGTGTAACAGCAAAAAAACATGAAAATTTTAACAGATGCCCACAGACGGCAAAATGTCTTGAAAGGAGATTCCCGGATATCAGGTGTCCGACAGAGGGAATTACTGCCGGATGGCCATCTTTTTTTCAAAAAAAGATATGGACCGGGACAGAGAAAAGGTCAGGACAAAATACAGAAGGGTGATGGTGATCCAGATTTCAAAAGTCAGAAAAGTGGCAGCCATAAGTTCCATTCCCTGGAAGGTGAGTTCCTGGACAGAGATCACCGAAACAATGGCGGAGTCCTTGATGGTGGATATGAACTGGCCGGCCATGGGAAATGCGGCCCGCCTGAATGCCTGGGGCAGCACCACCAGCCGGAAGGTTTTGGAACGGGGCAGTCCGATGGATGCGGCTGCTTCCCACTGGCCTGCCGGGATACTGTTGATGCCGCCTCTGACGATTTCAGAAATATATGCCCCTTCATAGATACCCAGGGCAACTGCTGCTGAAACAAAAGCATTTATCTGCCCGGAATCCGCACCAAAAAAGGACACCATTCCCCGCAGGGTATCTGGCTGGCTGCGCAGCCATGTATCCAGGCCCAGGGCATCCAGAAACTGGCTGGAAACAAAATAATAAAACAGGATCACCAGTACCAGAGAGGGAATGTTCCGGACGGTTTCCACATAAAACCGGCTGATAAAGCGGCTGAGAAATCCCCCTTTGGCACTCATGATTCCGGAAAGGGTTCCCAGAACAAACCCCAGCGCCATGGACCAGACACTCAGTTTTATGGTGGTCACAAAGCCCTGTAAAAGCATATTGGGCTGAAGCCGGCCCGTGGCCGGGTCCCTGAACAGAAAATAACCGGGAATGACCTCCCATTCCCACTGGTATTCCAGAACCCGGACCGCACGGACAAAAAAATAAATAACAGCAGCAGCCACTGCCATGACCACTGCCAGATCCACCAGGGAAAAAGGCCTTACCCGTTTATTTAACAAGGCCTTCCCATTTTCTGGATTCAAACCAGTATGCTTTTTTCTCCTGTAAAAAACCCTGGGCCTTGGCGTTTATAATCCAGTTATTGAAGTAATTGAGGGCATCATAATCACCCTTTTGGATGGCAAACCCAATGGGTTCCTTTGTAAAATTCTCCTCAAGGGGGACAAATAATTTATCCGGATATTTCAGGGCATGGAAGACCGGCATGGGGGCGGATGACACCACGGCATGGACCCGGCCCAGGTTAAGTTCCTGCAGGGCCTGGCTTTCGTTTTCAAACAGCCGCAGACTGGCCTTGGGCATATGCTTTCTGGCAGCCTGTTCTGCTGTGGTACCCATGCGCACGGCAATATCAACCTCTTTTTTATTAAAATCCGCCAGGGTGGAAAACCCTTCTGCTTTTTTCCGGTGGGCAACCATGGACATGCCCGAATAATCATAGGGCATGGTGAAATTCACTTTCAGGTTCCGCTCCGGGGTGATGCCCATTCCCCCGATGATCACATCAAACTTGCCGGTCATCAGCGCAGGGATGATGCCTGACCAGGCAGTGGGAACAAATTCCACGGCAACCCCCATATCTTCCGCCAGTTTTCTTGCCACATCGATTTCAAATCCGATGAGTTTACCCTGCTTATCCTTCATTGCCCAGGGCACAAAGGTGGACATACCCACCCGAATCACCTTGGTTTTTTGTATTTTTTCAATAATACTCTCTTTTGCCAGTTGACTGCCCATTTCTCCGGCCAGGCAGGTAGTATATGGTATGAGTAGAAATGTCAGCAGAATAAATCCGATTTTTTTCATGGAACCTCCTTTTTGTATGTTATTATATTTAATGGACATATTTCATGCGGTGTTCAACTCTTCGGATGATAAAAGAAAGTGTCACGGTAATTGACAGGTAACATAATGCCACAACAAACCAGATTTCAAAAGTCAAAAATGTTTCTGAGACGATTTTCTGGCCCTGCATGGTCAGGTCATAAATGGAGATGGTGCTGACCAGAGCGGAATCCTTGATCAAAGATACACTCTGACCGGCCAGCATGGGCAGGGTCTGCCGCAGCATCTGGGGAAGGACCACTTTGAAATATATCACTGAAGTGGGCAGCCCGATACTCTGGGCGGCCTCAAACTGGCCCCTGGGAATATTTACAATGCCCGACCGGATGATTTCCGATGAATACGCCCCTTCAAACAGGCTCAGGGCGATGACAGCTGACACAAAGGCCGAGAGGCCCAAAACAGGAGATATCACAAAATATATGACAAAAATCTGAATCAGCAGCGGGGTATTGCGGATCGTTTCCACATAGCACCAGGCCAGAACCCGCAGTGAAATAAAAGGAGACAACCTGGCAAAGGCGGAAAACATGCCGATGACCAAAGAGAGCAAAAGACTGATGGCAGATATCTTCACGGTGACCCAGAGGCCCTGGAGCAGGACCCCTGGAACAAATTGCCCGTTTTCAATAGAAAAAAAATAAAAAAGAATCCGGTACCACTGCCAGTTATAGGAAAGATTTCGGTATCCCACCACCACAGCCAGAGCAACCAGGGCGACAAATATTCCTGAGGTTACAAAATTTTTTCCCTGTTTCATTGCCTTTCCTCAACCATAAAACAAAAAGAAAAGATACCATACCCCACCAGAATCTGCCACCTTTATTCACTTATTAATTGCCCGTCCGGAAACAGGCAGTAATCCGGCTGATCTTCCTGTGCATAACCCGTTTTTTGTCGGGCAAATTGAAAAGAAACAGGAATCAATGGAACCTTTCCTTGTGTTTTGTTGCACTTTTTATTAAACTCTATTACAAAACAAAAACACACTTTAGTGTTCCGCCTTATGTAACGCTTATTTAAAGGATTTGTCTGACACCATGCGCAGTTTTCCTGACACCCTTGTCAACATCATCAAAAAAGGGGATCTGAATATCAACCAGATCAGCAAGATATCCGGAATCTCCAACACCTATCTCACAAAACTGCTCAAACACAAAATCAACCATCCGGGCAAAGACAAAATCGCATCGGTGCTTCTGGCGCTGAATTTTCAAATTACAGAGATCAACGGGGTGCTGGCGGATTATGACTACCAGCCCCTGAACCACCATGATATCCCCCAGATTTTAAAAAACAACCGGAACCGCCGGTTTGAAGGACGGATTGTCCCCCATTTTGACTATATCTATTTTGAGCTGGTCATGGCGGCTTTAGAAGCCTTAGGCGGCACAAAAATCATCATCAAGGAGCGGCCCAGCGGGATTTTCATTCCCATGGACCTGTACATGATGAAAGAGTTTCCCATTGAATCCGATGACCAGGCAGCCCGGTTTTTCATGGCCTTTACCCATGATGTGGTGGCGGAACGTAAAAAACTGTTTCTGGAAAACTGCCGCAAAGGCCACCGATTTGAAACCTATATCTGCCAGGGATGCCTGGAGGAAAGCCTGAAAAACAACATCGGAGTTGAAGCCCGGACCGCCTCTCCCCGCAGGGCAGACCTGTTTGCCCGGTATTTTGCCAATGCTGTATCCGCTTTTCTGAAATTTCCGGACCAGCATCTGCACCGCGTGGTAAAGCGGTGTACCTATTTTCAGTTCCAGATCCAGGATGCCCAGGGAAAAAACCCCAAGGTCAGCTTTACTTCGGACCGGCGCCACTATTTTCACAACGAATGGGAGCAGCTCAGCATTGAAGGATTTTTGTCCAATGCGCCGGGCATCACGGATCTGTTTTTCCATGAGGTGGAAAAATGCCGGACAGCGGCCCGGCATACCGATGACATAAACAGCCCCCAAGGGTTTCATGAATATATCCGGTCCCTGTTTGCTTTCCATGGCATGGGCCCGGCATTTGACCAGGCCCTGTCACAACTCATGGAAATTCCCGAATTAACTTTTCATTGAATATCATTGCATAAAATGCCCGAATGCGGTGTAAAAAACATGGCGGTCAGACAAAGAAAAAAGCAGGGTCCGGATATGGTTTAATTTTTTTTTAAACCATATTGTATTTTTTTGTTGACCCTTTATCCGGATGTGTGCTAACCATTTTTTAATACCAACCTTCTGCAGGGGACAGCCGTGGACAAAAACACTTCGGAACCCGTTCTTTCCATAGACAACCTGAAAACCCATTTCTTTTCTCGAAAAGGGGTGGCAAGGGCTGTGGACGGGGTCTCCTTTGACCTGACCCCGGGAAAGGTCACCGGCATTGTGGGAGAGTCCGGGTGCGGCAAAAGCGTTACCGCCCTGTCTGTCATGGGGCTGGTTCCCAGTCCGCCGGGCCGGGTGGTGGGCGGAAAAATCCTGTTTCACCAGAAAAACCTGCTGGACCTGAACATCAGGGAACTGCGCAAAATCAGGGGCGCGGGCATTGCCATGATTTTCCAGGAACCCATGACTTCACTGAATCCCGTGTACACCATCGGCAACCAGATTTCAGAAATGTTCCGGCTCCACAAGGGATACGGCAAAAAGCAGGCCCTGGCCGCGGCGGTTGACATGCTGGAGCGGGTACAGATCCCCTCCCCCAACAAACGGGTTCATGAGTATCCCCATCAGCTGTCCGGGGGCATGCGCC
>JAWOEP010000306.1:0-14982 GCA_046482705.1 Desulfotignum sp. | reverse complement strand
TTCAGCGGTTACAGACCCCAGTTCTTTTTTAGAACCACGGATGTGACAGGTGTTCTGACCCTTGAAGAAGGGGTTGAAATGATCATGCCCGGTGATAATGCCACCATCAATGTCGAGCTTATTTCTCCTATTGCCATGGAAAAAGAGCTGCGGTTTGCAGTGCGTGAAGGCGGCCGTACCGTGGGCGCCGGCGTTATTGCTGAAATTATAGAATAACCCCTAAGGAATCTTAACAGTGGATAGAGTATTGATTGCGCTTGCCTGTACAGAATGCAAGCGGAGAAACTATACAAGTACAAAGAACAAGCGGACCACACCGGATAAAATCGAATTAAAGAAATATTGCAAATTCTGCAACAAACATTTGGTGCATAAAGAAACTAAAATTAAATAATTTTTAGTTACTGCAGGCCAGTAGCTCCAATTGGCAGAGCACCGGACTCCAAATCCGGGTGTTGGGGGTTCGACTCCCTCCTGGCCTGCCATATTATATTCTTTGTTTTTTGCCTTACAGCAAAAAAAAGGTGATTTTTGGGAGTAGCATGTCACGATTACAGAAAAAAAAACCGGCTGGTGAAAAGAAGAAAAAAAAGGCAGATCCTGAGAAATCACTTGCTGCCAGTCAGGTAGCTGCAAGCCCGAAACAACCGAAACAGGCACTGACGGCGGGCGCGCAAAAGGTGAAGCCAGAGAAAAAAACACCGGGATCAGCAAAAGAAACCGAGGGCAACTTTTTTCACAAAGCCCTTGAGTTTTTGCGGGAGGTCAAAGTTGAGCTTAAAAAGGTGACCTGGCCCACACGAAAACAAACAACCGGTACGACCATTGTTGTAATCATCTTTGTATTTGTTGTTGCTGTTTTCCTCGGTGTTTTTGACTACAGCCTTTCAAAGCTTGTTCAGATTGTTTTAACCTAACATGAGGAAGGTGACATGTCATTGAAGTGGTATGTGGTCCACGTATATTCAGGCCATGAGCAAAAAGTGAAAAAAGCACTTGAAGAAAAAATAGCAGCGGCAAAACACCCTGACAAGTTTGGTGAGATTCTGATACCAACGGAAAATGTGGTGGAGCTGGTAAAAGGGAAAAAACGGGAATCATCCCGCAAGTTTTATCCCGGCTATATTCTTGTGAGAATGCATCTGGATAATGAGACATGGCATATCATCAGTTCTACACCCAAAGTAACAGGTTTTCTGGGTGGAAAAAACAAACCGGCCCCCATCAGTGAGAAAGAAGCCCAGGTTATCATAGACAAAATGCAGCAGGGCAAAAACAAACCCCAGCCAAAATTTTATTTTGAACCGGGAGATGATGTCAGGGTGGTTGACGGACCGTTTGCAAATTTCAATGGAACAGTGGAAGACGTTTCCCCGGACAAGGAAAAACTCAAAGTGCTGGTGAGCATATTCGGGCGCGCCACCCCAGTTGAGCTGAACTTTATTCAAGTTACCAAAATTTAATTATTGGTTTAATAGACAGTGAGTTTCAGGAGTAAGTAAAATGGCAAAAAAGATTATGACGCAGATAAAGCTTCAGGTTGAAGCAGGAAAAGCCAATCCATCCCCTCCCATCGGCCCTGCCCTGGGACAACACGGGGTCAACATCATGGATTTCTGCAAGGCTTTTAATGCAAAGACCGCAAATGATGCCGGGTCCATTATTCCGGTGGTCATTACGGTCTACAAGGACAGATCCTTCAGCTTTATTACCAAAACACCGCCTGCATCAAGATTGCTGCTGGCAGCTGCCAAGCTGTCAAAGGGCTCTGGCGAGCCCAACCGGGACAAAGTAGGCAAGGTGACCCGGGATCAGATTGTAACCATCGCAGAAACCAAAAAAGAAGACCTGAACGCCTCAGATATCGATGCCGCCGTGAAAATCATTGAAGGTACCGCAAGAAGTATGGGGATAGAAGTCGTTTAACATTATAGTATAAGAGTGAAAAAAATGCCAAAGCGGAGTAAAAAACATACAGAAGCGCTCAAAAAGATTGACAGAACCTTGCAATACGCGCCATTGGAGGCCTTGGAACTCGCTGTTTCTTCAAGCCACGTGAAATTTGATGAAACCGTTGATGTTGCAGTGAGACTCGGAGTTGATCCGCGGCATGCCGACCAGATGGTTCGCGGTACAGTGGTTTTGCCCAACGGCCTTGGTAAAACTGTCACGGTATTGGTATTTGCCAAAGGGGAAAAAGAGCAGGAAGCCCTGGATGCGGGTGCTGATTTCATTGCAACCGATGAGGTGGTGGAAAAAATCAAAGAAGGATGGTTTGGTTTTGACAAAGCCATTGCTACCCCTGATATGATGGGAACAGTAGGAAAACTGGGCAGAATTCTCGGACCCAGGGGCCTGATGCCCAACGCAAAAACCGGCACGGTTACCTTTGAACTGGGAAAAGCCATCCAGGAACTCAAAGCCGGAAAAATTGATTTCCGGGTGGAAAAAGCCGGCATAGTGCATGCACCCGTGGGCAAAGTTTCTTTTGGACCGGAAAAACTCACTGAAAATGTCAAGGCATTTCTGGACAAAGTGGTTGCTTTGCGGCCCGCGTCCAGCAAGGGAACCTATTTAAAAACCATCAGCGTTTCATCAACCATGGGGCCGGGCATCAAAGTTGACCCCATGTTGATCAAGTAGCTGATACCATAAGCAGTAACCTGTCCCAGACAGTAGGTGCGCCAAAGGCGTATAATCGGATTTGCCGGCCTGCCGAGACACAAGATTTTCATTATTTGTTTTGGTTTTGTTGGCACCTTCGAATTTCTAAAGAAAGGAGGTGTAAAAAAAAATGCTGAATATTTCCCAGAAAAAAGAATTGGTGGAGCGGCTTGCAAACCAGCTGGCAGCTGCGCAGATTGCAATTCTTGTCGACTACAAAGGTATTAACGTCCAGAAAATGACCGATCTTCGGGCCAGTCTCAGGGAAGCCGGGGTGCAGATGGAAGTTGTCAAAAATACCATCTTGAACCTGGCCTCTCAAAATACTGACTGCGCTTTGATGCAGGATTATTTCAAGGGTCCCAGCGCCATAGTTCTGTCTGATGCAGATCCTGTGGCACCTGCAAAAATTCTTATTGATTTTGCAAAAGACAATGAAAAACTGGAAATCAAAGCGGCTGCCTTCAACGGCTCCCTGTTGGGCGTTGATCAGATAAAAGAGCTGGCCAAAATGCCGTCCAGAGAAGAACTGCTCGGCAAACTGGTTTATACGCTCAATGCGGTACCCACATCGTTTGTCAATGTTCTGGCCGGTGTGCCCAGAGGTTTTGTCAACGTGCTCAACGGCATCAAAGATCAAAAAGACGCTGCCTGATTTTCATGCAGTCTCTTTTCCACTAATGTTTATACTTAACTACAATTTTCCATATACTTTACGTGTTAATGATTTAGGAGATTAAAATGGCTGATATCACAAAAGATGATGTTATAGAATTCATCGCCAATATGACAGTTCTTGACCTGTCTGAATTGATAAAAGAACTTGAAGAAAAATTCGGGGTAAGCGCGGCTGCTCCGGTTGCCTTTGCCGGCGGTGCCATGCCTGCAGGCGCAGACGCAGGTGCTGCTGAAGAAGAAAAAACAGAATTCGATGTTGTGCTTGAAGCAATCGGTGACAAAAAAATCAATGTAATCAAAGAAGTCAGAGCTATAACAGGTCTTGGTCTTAAAGAAGCCAAAGCATTGGTTGAAGAAGCACCCAAGCCTGTAAAAGAAGGCATCCCCAAAGAAGAAGCTGAAAAGATCAAAGCACAGCTTGAGGGAGCCGGAGCCCAGGTTTCTGTAAAATAATTTTATAAAGCGTTAAAAAATTTCCGCTTTATGCATAAAACCCTGCGCGGGGGTAAGGCAATCGGGCCGTACCTCCGCTTTTACGGTTGGAAAAACTCACTTTTTGGGAGAGATCATGACCGATAGTCTTTTGACGAATAAGCGCATCAGAAAAGAGTTTGGCAGTAAAAGAAAAATTATTGACATTCCTGATTTGATAGGGATGCAGCGCAATTCTTTTGAAAGTTTTCTGCAACGTGAAACCCCGGCCCGGGACAGAGATGAAAAGGGGCTTCATGCCGTGTTCAAATCGGTTTTTCCCATCAAGGATTTTACCGATACCGCATCGCTGGAATATGTTTCCTATTCGTTCGGCGAAACCAAACATTCCATGAAAGAGTGTATCAGCCGGGGCATGACCTATGATATCCCTGTGAATATCCGGGTACGTCTGGTGGTGTATGACCATGACAAAGATACCGGGACCTCCGCCATCCGGGACATCAAGGAACAGGAAATCTATTTTGGCACCATACCCCTGATGACACGGCAGGGCACCTTTATCATCAACGGTACCGAAAGGGCTGTTGTCAGTCAGCTGCACCGATCATCCGGTGTGTTTTTTGACCATGACAAAGGCAAGAACTATTCCTCGGGTAAAATTATTTACAATGCCAGGATTATTCCGGTACGCGGTTCCTGGATTGACATGGAAATCGACGCAAAGGATATTATCAATATCCGCATTGACAGGCGCCGCAAATTTCCGGTGTCCATTTTGTTCAAAGCCTTTGGATATACCAGTGAAGATATCCTTGATTTTTTCTATAGAAAAGAACGTATAGTTAAGAAACAAGGCTCGTTTTTTAAGGAGTTTGTTCCTGAAAATCTGGTCCGGCAAAGGGCCAGTTATGATGTAAAATCGCCTGAAACCGGTGATGTTGTGGTGAAACAGGGAAGAATTTTTACAAAACGGGCTTTAAAACAACTGGCAGATGAGGGGTTGGACTTCATTCCTGTTTCAGATGATGATCTTTTGGACAAAGCGTTTGCCAGAACGATTTTAGATCCTGAAACCGGTGATGTTCTGTTTAAAGCCGGGGAACTTATTGCAGAAGATACCTTTGAATTCATGGAAAAAAAAGGCATCAATGATTTTCATATTCTGTATGTGGATTCCAGAAGTTCCGATGCCATGCGCAAAACCCTGGTGAGCGATAAAGTGGATGCCAGGGAAGTGGCGTTAATGGACATTTACCGCCGCCTTCGTCCCGGAAACCCCGCCACCATTGAAGTGGCCCAGGACTTTATCGATCACTTGTTCTTCCGCCAGGCATATTATGATCTGTCCAAGGTGGGGCGGTTGAAAATGAACCACCGCCTGGGTGTGGATACCAAAATCGATGTCAAAACCTTGAGAAAAGAAGATGTGCTGCTCACTGCCGCCACCCTGATCGAACTCAAAGACACCCAGGGCCAGGTGGATGATATCGATCATCTGGGCAACAGACGGGTCCGGGCGGTGGGGGAGCTGCTGGAAAACCATTACCGCATCGGTTTGATCAGAATGGAGCGCGCCATCAAGGAAAAGATGAGCATGCAGGAAGTGGATGCCATGATGCCCCATGATCTGGTCAATCCCAAACCGGTATCAGCAGTGGTCCGGGAATTTTTCGGCACCTCCCAGCTGTCCCAGTTCATGGACCAGACCAACCCCTTGTCTGAAACCACGCACAAAAGGCGGTTGTCAGCTTTGGGGCCGGGGGGGTTGACCCGGGAACGGGCCGGTTTTGAAGTGCGGGATGTGCACCCTTCCCATTATGGACGGATTTGTCCCATTGAAACCCCGGAAGGACCCAATATCGGCCTGATTGTTTCTTTATGTACCTACGGCCGGGTCAACGAGTTCGGTTTTATAGAAACCCCTTTCCGTCTGGTGGACAATTCCGTGGCCAGCAAGGATATCCGGCATTTGAGCGCATTTGAGGAAAAAGACCATCCCATTGCCCAGGCCAATGCCCCCCTGGACCCGGAAGGCCATTTTATCAATCCCCGTGTGTCTGCCCGTGTGGCCGGTGAATTTGAAATGGTCACCCCGCCCGAGGTCAAATATATGGACGTATCCCCCAATCAGCTGGTGTCTGTGTCTGCTGCCCTGATTCCGTTTCTGGAAAATGACGATGCCAACCGGGCACTGATGGGGTCGAATATGCAGCGCCAGGCCGTGCCCCTGATCCGCAGCGAGGCCCCCCTTGTGGGAACCGGTATGGAAAGTGTTGTGGCAAGAGATTCCGGTGTTACCATTGTGGCGGATTATGACGGTATTGTGGTGGATGTGGATGCCAAACGCATTGTGGTCAGAAATGATGATACTGACTCAGAACAGGGTTTTGAAAAAGCGGTATCCATTTACAGCTGCACCAAATTTGTCCGGTCCAATCAAAATACCTGCTTCAACCACCGTCCCATAGTGGAAAAAGGCGAACAGGTGAAAAAAGGCCAGGTTATTGCCGACGGACCGTCCACTGAAATGGGGGAACTGGCCCTGGGTAAGAATGTTACAGTGGCGTTCATGCCCTGGGACGGATACAATTATGAAGACTCCATTCTGGTGAGCGAACGGCTGGTAAAAGACGGGGTGTATACCTCTGTGCATGTGGAGGAATTCGAGGTGCTGGCCCGGGATACCAAACTGGGAAAAGAAGAAATCACCCGAGATATTCCCAATGTCGGGGAAGAGGCATTGAAAAACCTGGATGAAAGCGGGATTATCCGCCTGGGTGCGGAGGTATATCCCGGAGATATCCTGGTGGGCAAAATCACCCCCAAAGGGGAAACCCAGTTGTCACCGGAAGAAAAACTGCTCCGGGCCATTTTCGGTGAAAAAGCAGGTGATGTCAAAGACACTTCTTTGACTGTGCCCCCGGGTGTCAAGGGCAAGGTTATTGATGCAAAGGTCTTTTCCCGGCGGGGACTGCCCAAGGATGACAGAACCCGGCTCATCGAAGATGAGGAAATTGAACGCCTGGAAAAAGACAGGGATGATGAAATCCGTATTATTTCCCAGGTGGCCGGAGAAAAGATTGCATCTGTTCTGGAAGGGCATACAGTGCTCACCGACCTTGAAAAATCCGGCAAAATCATAGTAAAGGAAGGACTCAAGATCAACCCCGGGGTTTTTGACGGCATTCCTGTTTCCTCTCTGGTAAACCTGTCGGTGGAAGATGCCGTGGCCACGGAACGGGCCCAGGTTATTCTGGAACAGGCCCAGGAGCAGATCAAAAAGGCCCGGGACCATTTCAACCGCCAGGTATCCCGGTTTGAAAAAGGGGATGACCTGCCCCCGGGTGTTCTCAAACTCATCAAGATCAGTGTTGCCATGGAACGGGTATTGTCTGTGGGTGATAAAATGGCCGGCCGGCATGGAAACAAGGGCGTTGTTTCCCGAATTCTACGGGTGGAGGACCTGCCGTATTTTGCCGACGGCAGACCGGTTGATATGGTACTCAATCCATTGGGGGTGCCCTCCCGGATGAATGTGGGCCAGATTCTGGAAATTCACCTGGGCCTGGCTGCATTCGGCCTGGGCCAGCAGATCAATGAATTACTGGAAGAAAAAAAGCTTTCCGAGCTGAGAAACAAGATGAAAAGCATTTTTTCTTTGACCCTCAAGCAGAAAGCAGATGGTATCCATGATGTGCTGGCCGAAAAAATTGATACCATGGACGAACCTGAATTGATCACATTTGCAGACCTGTACAAAAATGGTGTGCACACGGCCACCCCGGTATTTGACGGGGCCACCGAAGATGAGATCAAGGATCTCATTGAAATGTCCGGCTACCTGCGGTCCGGGCAGTCTACCCTGTATGACGGCAGAACCGGCGAACCGTTCGACACACCGGTCACTGTGGGCACCATGTATATGCTCAAGCTCCACCATCTGGTGGATGACAAACTCCATGCCCGGTCCATCGGTCCCTATTCCCTGGTCACCCAGCAGCCTCTGGGCGGCAAGGCCCAGTTCGGGGGGCAGCGTCTGGGTGAGATGGAAGTCTGGGCCATGGAAGCCTATGGTGCAGCCCATGCCCTCCAGGAATTTTTGACCGTGAAATCCGATGATATGACAGGCAGAACCCGCATGTATGAGAAAATAGTAAAGGGCCAGAGCGTCCTGGAGCCGGGCATGCCTGAATCATTCAGGGTATTGATCAAAGAACTCAACAGTCTGGGTCTGGATATGAATCTTATAGAAGGCAGCAAATAAGGAGAAAACATTGGACAATATATACGATTTCTTCGCAAAACCAAAAGATCCCAAGATTTATCAGGGAGTGCAGATCAGCCTTGCATCTTCCGACCAGATAAGAGAGTGGTCCCATGGTGAAATAAAAAAACCGGAAACCATCAACTACCGGACCTTCAAACCGGAGCGGGACGGGTTGTTCTGTGCCAAGGTCTTTGGCCCCACCAAGGATTATGAGTGCAACTGCGGCAAATACAAACGCATGAAGCACCGGGGGGTTGTCTGCGAAAAATGCGGGGTTGAGGTTATTCAGTCCAAGGTGCGGCGCGAGCGCATGGCCCATATTGAACTGGCATCCCCGGTCTCCCATATCTGGTTTTTAAAAAGCCTGCCTTCCAAGATCGGAAACGCCCTGGATTTGACGTTGAAGAACCTGGAAAAAGTGCTGTATTTTGATTCCTATATTGTGATCGACCCCAAAGACACCGGGTTGAAAAAATATCAGCTGCTGTCCGATGACCAGTATTATGAAGCCATTGAAACATTCGGGGAAGAATTCGAGGCCGGTATCGGGGCGGAGGCGATTTTAAAACTGCTGGATGAGCTGGATCTGCAGGGCATCCATGACATGCTCAAAGAGGAGATCAATTTTACCAAATCCGTGGCCAAGCAGCAGAAAATGGCCAAACGTCTCAAGGTGATTTCCGCATTCTTGACTTCCGGAATCGAGCCGTCCCGCATGATCATGACCGCCTGTCCCATACTGCCGCCGGACCTGCGGCCCCTGGTTCCCCTGGAGGGTGGACGGTTTGCCACATCAGATCTCAATGATCTGTACCGCCGGGTGCTCAACCGGAACAACCGGCTCAAGCGTCTGGTGGACCTCAATGCCCCGGATATCATTGTCAGAAATGAAAAACGCATGCTCCAGGAATCCGTGGATGTGCTGTTTGACAACGGCCGTCACGGCCGGGTGGTCACCGGCACCAACAAGCGGCCCCTGAAATCTTTGAGCGATACTTTGAAAGGCAAACAGGGCCGTTTCCGTCAGAACCTGCTGGGAAAGCGCGTGGATTATTCCGGCCGTACCGTTATCACGGTGGGATCTGAATTGCGGCTGCACCAGTGCGGTATCCCAAAGAAAATGGCGCTGGAGCTTTTCAAACCCTTTATTTATAATTACCTGGAACAAAAGGGCCTGGTTTCCACTGTCAAGAGTGCCAAAAAAATGGTGGAAAGAGAGGAAACCGAAGTATGGGATGCTTTGGAATCAGTGGTCAAGGAATATCCGGTGATGCTCAACCGGGCACCGACCCTTCACCGTCTGGGATTTCAGGCATTTGAACCGGTGCTCATAGAAGGCAAGGCCATCCAGCTGCATCCCCTTGTTTGTCCGGCATTCAATGCGGATTTCGATGGTGACCAGATGGCGGTGCATGTGCCTCTTTCACTGGAAGCACTGCTGGAAGCCCGGGTGATGATGCTTTCCACCAACAACATCCTGTCCCCGGCCAATGGCCAGCCCATCATCGTGCCCACCCAGGATATCGTTCTGGGTATCTATTATATGACCCGGGCCGTGGCCAACCAGAAAGGAGCGGGCAGTATCTTTTCCTCCATTGAAGAGGTCAGATATGCCTTTGATGCCGGTGAACTGGCATTGCATGCCAAAATCAAGGTCAGGATCGAAGGGGAAATCTACGACACCACCACAGGCCGCATTCTGTTGTGGGAAACCATTCCCGGGGACACCATTCTGGCCCTGAGCCGGATCCGTACCGATGTGCTGGAAGACTGTGAAACTGCCCTGGCAGAATTGAAATCCGGAAATTCCTTTGAAAATGTTCTTCAAAAATATGCAGATGCGGAAATTAAAAAGACCAGGGGCAAGACAGACCTTATGACCCGCAAGGAATTCAAGAACCTTTTTCAGGTGTCGGATGTCGTGGTGGAGCAGTTGTTCGGCCTGAAACAGGAACAGTTTACCGATGTGCGGATGGTGGGAGATAAATACACCATTTTTAAAGTGGATGAACGCAGAACCACCCTGCCTTTCAAACTGGTCAACAAACTCATGGACAAAGGGTCCATTGTCAATCTCATAGATTATGCCTACCGGAATATCGGACTCAAGGAAACGGTTATTCTGTCCGACCGGCTCAAGGATATCGGTTATAAATATTCCACTTTGGGTGGATTGTCCATCTGTGTGGATGATATGATCATACCGGACCAGAAATGGGATATTGTCGCCATGGCGGAAAAAAATGTCCTGGATATCAAAAACCAGTATTCTGAAGGGTTGATCACCCAGGGGGAAAAATACAATAAGGTGGTGGATATCTGGGCCCAGGCCACCGATGACATTGCCAATGCCATGATGGAAGTCATGAAAAACCCCAGCGGCGCCAAAAATATCGAGGCCCTGGAAGGCCTCAATGCCATCTATGTCATGGCCGATTCAGGCGCCAGAGGATCCAAAGACCAGATGCGGCAGCTGGCCGGTATGCGTGGTCTTATGGCCAAGCCTTCGGGTGAAATTATTGAAAATCCCATCACCGCGTGCTTCAGGGAAGGGTTGACCGTTCTGCAGTATTTTATCTCCACCCATGGTGCCCGAAAAGGTCTGGCTGATACTGCTTTGAAGACAGCCAACTCCGGGTATCTCACCAGGCGGCTGGCGGATGTGGGCCAGGACTGCACCATTATAGAAGAAGACTGCGGCACTATCAACGGCATTGAAGTGGAGGCCTTGTACGAAGGCGGGGAAGTCATCCAGACCCTGGGAGAACGTATACTGGGCCGGGTGATCCAGGAAGATGTCAGAGATCCGTATTCTGATGATTTCATCGTGGGTATTGACACGGAACTCAACGAAGCACATGTCACCAAAATCGAATCAGCCGGTGTGCAGAAAGTGAAAATCCGTTCGGTATTGACCTGCAATTCAAAGCACGGGGTGTGTTCCCGCTGCTACGGCCGGGACCTGGCACACGGGGACACCGTGGAGATCGGTCAGGCCATCGGCATCGTGGCGGCCCAGTCCATTGGTGAGCCCGGCACCCAGTTGACCATGCGGACCTTTCACATCGGCGGTACCGCTTCCCGGAAGGTTGAGGTGGCGGAAGTCAAGGCAAGGGTCGGGGGAATTCTTACCTATAACGAAAACCTTCAGACCGTTACCACGGCGGCAGATGAGATCATTGTCATGAACCGCAAAGGCGGCGGCGTGACAATCGTGGGGGAAGACGGCAGGGAACGGGCCAAGGAAAACGTGATTTACGGTGCCACTTTGCATGTGAAAAACGGGGTGCCCATCGAGCCCGGTGATATCATTGCCAGCTGGGATCCCTTTACCACCCCCATCATCACCGAGGTTTCCGGCAGGGTCAGGTTCGCTGACATCGAGATCGGCAACACGGTTCAGGAACAGATCGATCCGGTCACCGGCAAGGTCAGCCGGACCATTACAGAAGGCAAAGACTCTGAAACCAGGCCCCGCATCACCCTGCGGGACCAGAGCGGGAAGGCTGTGAAGCTGCCCTCTTCCAGTGCTGCTGCCCGGTATTATCTGCCGGTGAATGCCATTTTGACGGTTGAAGAAGATGACCATGTGCTGGCAGGGGATGTCATTGCCAAGCTGCCCAGGGCCACCACAAAGACAAAGGATATCACCGGCGGTCTGCCCAGGGTGGCGGAACTGTTTGAGGTGAGAAAACCAAAAGATCCCACCATTTTGACGGAAATTGACGGCAATGTCAGTGTTTCCAAGGGAACCAAGGGCCGGCAGAAAGTCACGGTCACCCCGTCGGATGTGGGAGAGAAAAAAGAGTATGCCATCCCCAAGGGCCAGCATGTAACGGTGTATGACAATGATTACATCAAGGCGGGAGATCCCCTCATTGCCGGCAGTGCAAACCCCCAGGATATTATGAACATCAAAGGGGAAGTGGCACTGGCCAAGTACCTGGTGGACGAAGTCCAGGAGGTATACCGGCTCCAGGGGGTGCGGATCAATGACAAGCACATCGAGGTGGTGATCCGGCAGATGATGCGCAGGGTGAAGGTGATTTCCACAGGAGATACCAATTTTATTCCGGATGAGCAGGTGGACCGGGTGCTGTTCGAGGAAAAGAACCGTGAGGTCGCCATGAAAGGCGGGGAACCGGCCAAGGGTGAACCCCTTATTCTCGGAATTACCAAGGCCTCTTTGTCCACGGACAGCTTTTTGTCTGCCGCTTCTTTCCAGGAAACCACAAAGGTGTTGACCCTGGCTGCCATAGAAGCCAAGTATGACGGCCTGAAGGGGTTGAAGGAAAATGTGGTCATGGGTCGGTTGATTCCTGCAGGCACCGGTTTTCCCGGGTACAGCGAGGTGGAAGTGGCCCTTGGGGAAACAGCACAGATGTAGGGAAAAATTAAAAATAGCTTGACATTTTGAATTTTGATAAGTAATATTAAATATTTTGTCGTGTATGGCAATGTATTAAATCGATAAGGAGCGTTGAAAAGATTATGCCGACCATTAATCAGTTGGTGAGGAAAAGTAGAAAAAAAGCTGAGAAGAAGGTGAGCACGCCTGCTTTGAAGGGCGGCCCTCAGAAACGCGGTGTTTGTACCAGGGTGTATACCTCAACGCCAAAGAAACCAAACTCTGCTTTGAGAAAAGTGGCAAGGGTCCGCTTGACAACCGGCATGGAAATCGCTGCATATATCCCGGGAATGGGGCATAACCTCCAGGAACATTCGGTTGTTCTCGTAAGAGGCGGCAGAGTCAAAGACCTTCCCGGTGTCCGCTACCATATCGTCAGGGGTGCGCTTGATACGCTGGGTGTGGATGACAGAAGACAGGGCCGTTCCAAATACGGTGCCAAGAGACCCAAATAAATTTAATGGGTCTGGATGTTTTAATGGATAATATTGGGTGGACATGACACATGGCGGAAAAACAGATCATAGTTGAAAATTTCATGAAAAGCGCAACGCAGGAACAAAAGCTTGCTGCAAAATTTGTAAATTGCGTGATGAAAAACGGCAAGAAAAACGCGGCCAGAAAAGTGGTGACCAAAGCGTTGTTGATGGCCGAGGACAAAATTGGCGAGCCTGCCCTGGACGTGTTTAAAAAAGCAGTTGACAATATCAGGCCTTCTGTGGAAGTGAAATCCAGAAGAATCGGGGGGTCCACCTATCAGGTACCCACTGATATCAATCCGGGCAGACAGACCGCTCTGGCTTTCAGGTGGCTGATCAATTTCAGCCGGGGTCGTTCAGAAAAAGGATTTGAAAAAAAACTGGCTGCTGAGTTAATGGATGCATACAACCAGCGGGGCGGGGCGATCAAGAAAAAAGAAGATACGCATAAAATGGCAGAAGCCAACAAGGCGTTTGCCCATTTTAGGTGGTAAATATTTAAAAAATCCTGATAACATTCCAATGGAGGAATAAAGAAGATGGCTAAGGAGAAATTTGAGCGGAAAAAGCCGCACGTAAACATCGGCACCATTGGTCACATCGACCATGGCAAGACCACGCTGACTGCCGCAATTACAAAACATGCCGGACTCAGGGGCAATGCCACCTACGTGCCGTTTGACGAGATTGACAAGGCCCCGGAAGAAAGAGAACGTGGTATCACCATTGCCACCGCCCATGTGGAATATGAAACCACTGCCCGTCATTATGCCCATGTGGACTGTCCGGGCCATGCCGACTATATTAAAAACATGATCACAGGTGCGGCCCAGATGGATGGCGCTATTCTGGTTGTTTCCGCTGATGACGGCCCCATGCCCCAGACCAGAGAGCATATTCTTCTCGCCCGCCAGGTGGGGGTACCCAAAATTGTTGTGTTTTTGAACAAATGTGACATGGTGGACGACGAAGAGCTGATCGAGCTGGTGGAGCTGGAGCTGCAGGAGCTGCTGGATTCCTATGAATTTCCCGGTGATGAAACACCCATTATCCGGGGATCTGCCTTGAAAGCCCTGGAAAGTGATGACGGAGACAGTGACGAGGCCAAACCGATTTTTGAACTGCTGGATGTGCTTGATTCCTATGTGCCGGAACCGGCACGGGATATGGACAAACCCTTTTTGATGCCCATTGAAGATGTGTTTTCCATTTCCGGGCGCGGTACGGTTGTGACCGGCCGTATTGACCGCGGGATTGTCAAAACCGGGGATGAAATTGAGCTTGTTGGTATCAGAGACACCGCCAAAACCGTGTGCACCGGTGTTGAGATGTTCAGAAAACTGCTGGACGAAGGCCAGGCAGGTGACAATGTGGGGCTTTTGCTGCGGGGCACCAAACGGGATCAGGTGGAAAGAGGCCAGGTGGTTGCCAAACCCGGTACCATTACCCCCCATACCAGGTTCAAGGCGGAAATGTATGCATTAAGCAAGGAAGAAGGCGGACGTCATACCCCGTTTTTCAGTGGTTACAGACCCCAGTTTTTCTTTAGAACCACAGATGTGACAGGTGTTCTGACCCTTGAAGAAGGGGTCGAAATGATCATGCCCGGTGATAATGCCACCATCAATGTCGAGCTTATTTCTCCTATTGCCATGGAAAAAGAGCTGCGGTTTGCAGTGCGTGAAGGCGGCCGTACTGTGGGCGCCGGCGTTATTGCTGAAATTATAGAATAGATTAAGAAAGAACGCTATCATGTTGAAAACAAAAATTCGGATTCGGCTCAAGGCATATGACCACAAGCTGCTTGACCAGTCTTCAATGGATATCGTTGATACAGCAAGGAAAACCGGTGCCAGAATAGTGGGACCGGTTCCCCTTCCTACCCGTATCAACAAATTTACGGTGCTTCGGTCTCCCCATGTGGACAAGAAATCACGGGAGCAGTTCGAGATCAGAACCCATAAAAGAATGATGGACATTTTAGAGCCGACACAGCAGACAGTCGATGCCTTGATGAAGCTGGATCTTTCAGCAGGCGTTGATGTGGAAAT
>JAWOEP010000202.1:0-3731 GCA_046482705.1 Desulfotignum sp. | reverse complement strand
TTTGGACAAGACCCCGGCAGACAACCTGAAACAGGTAACCGTCTCTTTCGGCAGTGATCCCCTGGCACCGGAAATCTGTTTTACTGCCGATACCGTCACCGTCTCCGGCCGGGACGCTGTGTTTGACGATATATTTGGGAATATAAAAGACCGTGCCCTGCTGGACCGGGTAAGCATGCATGTAAAAAAATCTTTTACAGGTAAGGGGTTCTGTCTGTGCAGAACCCCTGGAAAACAATAATAATTTGCCGGAACTGAAAACGGCAGTGAGATATATGAAAACATAAGGAGAAAATCATGTCTGAAAAAGTATTGCTGGTGGATGATGAAAAGGATTTCCTGGATATCATGTCCGAACGGATGCAGGCCCGGGGCATGACGGTGAAAACCGCTGACTCGGCTGACAAAGCCATGGCCATGCTGAAAAACGAAAGCTTTGATGCCATTGTCATGGATTTCAAGATGCCGGGCATGGACGGCATCCAGGCGTTGAAAAACATCAAGGACCAAAAACCGGAACTGCAGATCATTCTGCTCACCGGGTATGCCACGGTGGAAAAAACCGTGGAAGCCATGAAAATCGGTGCCACGGATCTGCTGGAAAAACCCGCAGACCTGGAGGCACTGGCAGCCAAAATCAAGCAGGCCAAAACGGAAAAAATGCTGCTGGTGGAAAAACAGAACGAGGAAAAAATCAAGGATATTCTCCAGCGGTTAGGCGGGTAATCAAACATGGCTGCATCCACGCCACCTGCATCCTGTGCCCGCCGGTTTAAGGTGTTTCCTGATGATTTCGTCCGGTAACGCTTGACAAAAACCCGGTATCTGCCTTATTAAAACACAATTTATGAACTGTAAGGCGAAGCATTTTGCCTTGTAAAGATGACAGCATATGCAAAAAAACATTAATTTAACAAAAAATGTAGGAGTGACATGAATACAAAAGCGACAGCCTCATCCGGTATTCAGATAGACTGGAAGCGGATCATGTTTCTGATGATTGGCGTAATTTTGTTTTCCGTGGTGTACCTTTCCCCTCCCTGGCCTGATGCCATGGATCCCATGGGCAAGGCATTTACCCTCTCCCCCCAGGGCAAGGCTGCCATTGCCCTGTTTCTTTTGGCCGGCACCTGGTGGGTGTTTGAAGTGGTGCCCATCGGCGTCACCGGCCTGACCATCGGTGTGGTCCAGGCCCTGTTTTTCATCCGGCCGGCTGCCGATGCGTTCAAGGATTTCATGGACCCGTCGGTATTGTTTATCTTCGGTTCTTTGATCATCGGCACGGTGTTCACCAAGGTGGGTATCACCAAACGTCTGGCCTATAAAATGCTCATCATCGTAGGAGAGCGCACCTCCATGATCTACCTGGGATGCTTTGTGGTCACGGCCCTGCTCACCCATGTGATGGCCCACACTGCCGTGGCCGCCACCATGTATCCGCTGCTGTTGTCCATCTATGCCCTGTATACTGATGAAGAAGGCCCCACCAGATTCGGCAAGGGGCTGTTCATGGGCATGGCGTTTGTGGCCGGTGCCGGCAGTATCGTCACCCTGCTGGGCGCGGCCCGGGGTATCGTGGCCCTCGGGTTTTATGAAGAGATCACCAACAAGACCGTCACCTTTTTTGAAATAACCTATTACATGTTTCCTGTCGGCTGGATCATGGTGTTTGTGCTCTGGGGATTTTTCATGGTGTTTTTCAAACCGGAAAAAGCCGTGATCCCCGGGCTGCGGGAAAAAGCCCGGCATCTCAGCAAAGAAATGGGAGCGTTCACCCGCCATGAAATCATCGCTGCCGTCATTATCTTCGGTGTGATCCTGTTTCTTTCCCTGCAGTCCTTTATTCCGGCATTGAAACCTTTTAACAAGGCTGCTGTCCTGCTGGTTTCCACCATCTTGTTTTTCATCGTGGGCATCCTGGATATCAAGGACCTGGAAGATGTGCCCTGGAATATCATTTTATTGTTTGCCGGCGCCATGAGCATGGGGTTCTGTCTGTGGCAGACCGGGGCAGCCGAATGGCTGGCCATCAATTGGCTGGGTTTTTTCGCCGAAGCCCACTGGTTCGTGTTTGTCATGGCCATCTCCTTTTTTGTCATGCTCATGACCAACTTTATCATGAATGTGGCTGCCATTGCCATCTCCGTTCCCGTGGCCCTGGTGGTGGCACCCTACCTGGGGGTTGCACCAGAAGTTATCGTTTTCTCAGCCCTGGTGGTGGCCGGCATGCCGTTTTTGCTGCTGGTGGGCGCAGCCCCCAATGCCATAGCCTACAACTCCGGACAGTTCACATCCGGTGAATTTTTCGGCTACGGCATTCCGGCCAGTATTCTGCTCATGGCCCTGGTGGCCCTGGCCGTGCTGCTGATCTGGCCCCTGCTGGGCATGCCCATTCTCCTGAACTAACCCTGCTGCCCTGCCCGGTGTGTTGCACATATCTTTTCATGCACCGGGCAGGAGACAGAAAAACACCGGGTTTTGAAACAGGCCGTATTGATAATATATCCAATTTCAGGAAAGGCACACCATGAAAACAAAAAAAGTCAAAGAGATAATGATCACCCTCTCTGATTACGCCACAGTAACGGATACGGAAAATCTGGCCGGCGCCATCCATGCATTGAAACAATCCAATGCAGATAAACAATTGCACCACAAGCACCGGGCTGTGCTGGTGATTGATGCAGACCACCACGTCATCGGTAAATTGGGAATCCGGGAGATACTCAAGGCCCTGGAACCCAAATACCGGCAGTTTGCCAGTTCCGATCAGGCCGGCAGCGTGAGCCTGTCCCATTTCGGATTCAACCAGGAATTTCTTTATTCTCTGGTGGACAAGTACAGCCTGTGGTATGAGTCCATGGACTCCCTGGTGGCAAAGGCCGCCGGAACACCTGTCAAGGAGATCATGTATACCCCCTCCAAAGGTGAATACGTCAATATCGATGCCCCTGTGTCCGAGGCGGTCCACCAGTTCATCATCGGGTGTCACCAGTCCCTGCTGGTGGTGGAAAATGACCGGGTGGTGGGAATTCTGCGGCTGGCGGATCTGTTTGATATGGTCTGCGATATCATGGCATGACAGGTTTTTTTGTTTTGACACGCCCATGTCCCTTTCAAAACATTCCAGAACTGGGGAAGCTCGTCCAAACGGCTCTTTCTGAGAAACCGCCCCACCCGGGTGATGCGGAGATCCTGGCCCTTAGACCAGACCGGCCCGCTCTTGGCCTCTGCATCCCGGACCATGGACCCTGATCGGACGCACCTGAACCGATTTTTACATACGTCTCATGCCGCCCAAAAACTGATTGACCTCGGTGTGAGCTGATATTATAGTTTTTATTATAAATAACATTAAAAAATAGCAGCTTAAGGTGTGTCACCAAGCCACAATAGGTGCTTTATAGAAATATTGAAGAAAATATTCTCAAAGTTTAAACAACATTGACCTGGAGGACAAAAGACATGGACCGAACCAACACTATCGATTGGGAAGTCAGCCAACTCGTCAAGGCCAAAATATTTCCCGATGAGCAGGCGGTCTTAAGAACCGCTCTGCGGGCACTCTTTCAATCCCGTCCGGAAATCAGACGCCAGATGGCTCTCCGTGCCTATACGGCCGGTGAAATCAGCCTCGGCAAGGCTGCAGAGCTCATGGGCTGCTCACATGAGGAGATGAAAGATATTCTTCGGGAGAGTGGTCTCGATATACACATGGGTCCACGTAACGT
>JAWOEP010000188.1:0-4533 GCA_046482705.1 Desulfotignum sp. | reverse complement strand
TAGAAGCGCATGCTGCTATAGCAAATATTCAGACATGTTTGCTGAAAAAGTAATGACCCGCTGATACACTTTGATGCCGCAAACCGGTTCAATCTTTCAGAAATCTTCATCAATATGAAACGAACCACATGACCTTGCAGCATCATGAGGACAGGAAGCCGGGCCGGGGATCGCCCGGCTTCCTAAAGGTGGGGCAGGGTGTTTATTTGCGTATTTCTGCATAATCAAGGATGTCCGGAACAATGTCTGTCCATCCCAGGGGCATGATATGGACCCCCTGTACCAGGGGTTTTATCTGCTGTAAAAACCGGCCGGTCATTTCAGCGGCCTTTTTCTTCCGGTCTTTTTTTTCCACAGATCCGATTTCTTCAATCCAGTGTTCCGGCACATGGATGCCTGAGACATTTTTGTTCATGTAGCGGCCCATTTCAGGGGATTTCAACACCACCACACCCACCTGGACAGGGCAGTTAAAAGACTGGGTTTTTTCAGCAAATTGTTCAAAACAGCCCGGATCGTACACCGCCTGGGTCTGAAAAAAATCCGCACCGGCATCGATTTTTTTCCCCATTTTCATAAGCTGAAGATCCAGGGGTTCAAAATTGGGGTTCACCACCGCGCCGAATGCCATGTCAATATTGTTTTCAATGGGGCTGCCTGTGATATCCCGCCCCTCACTCAGCCCTTTTGCCATTTGGATGAGCTGGACCGAATCCAGATCAAACACCGGTTTGGCTTCCTTGTGATCACCAAGATGGATGTGGTCCCCGGTGAGCAGCAGCACATTGTCAATGCCGAGGGAATATGCGGTGAGCAGGTCGGACTGCAGGGCCAGTCGGTTTCTGTCCCGGCAGGTGAGCTGGTACACCGGTTCAATCCCTGCGGCTTTGAGCCGGACACTGGCGGCCAGGGATCCCAGCCGCATGACAGCAGACTGGTTGTCGGTGACATTCACCGCATGGACATGCTGCTGCAACGACAGGGCCTCTATGGCACACCCCGGTTCAATGCTCTTGTCCCTGTGGATGGCGCCTTTTATAGGGCCTACTTCGCCGGTGATAACAAAATCACCTTTGTCGAATAAAGTTGTCAGTTTCATGAAAAACTCCTTATATTCTCGTGTGGATAAGATGTGGGTATGTGTTATGGACGATGCAGGGCCTAATCCTGGTTACTCACGGTGACACGGGTGCCGTTTGCATAAAAGGTCGCCTGGAAGGGGCTGACCTTCAGGGATCGGGGCCGACCCCATCTGGCATTGTTTTTCGGGGGTTGAAAGGGATCCAGCAGGTGGGTGCGGTTCAGCTTTTTGAGGCGCTCATAAATCAGGATCCATCCGCAGGGCCGTTCGGCATCCACTTCACAATGCCCGTTTTCAGCCCCTCCGCACGGTCCGTTGAGCAGCTGTTTGGCGCACAGGGTCATGGGGCAAAGCCCGCCGGTAAATTCAATAACGCACTCACCGCAGAGGGAACAGAATTCTTCAATGTCTGTGTCGGAAACGGTTTCCCCGCCAAAAATGGTGTCACATCCGGGATGCACCATGCCGTCCTCTGTGGCATCAATCACGGTGTGAACCCCCTGGCCGCACCCGAGCACCAGGAATGAATCCGCCGCTTCGACCTGTTCGGCATAGTCTTCGCGCAATACTTTTCTGGTATTGGACAGCTTGCACAAAGACATGCCCCGGGGGCCGGGCACGGTATACCCTACCACATCGATTCCCCTGTCGGACAGACGTTTGGCCATCATTTCTGTTTCATCTTCTCCACCGGAATGGCATTTCCATGCGCAGTTGTTGCATCCCACCACAAACACTTTTTCTTTGGGCTGGATATGGCGGATAATTTCGTCTATGGGTTTCTGGATCGTGGCATGCATGGTCTCTCTCCTTACAATAATGATTGCGGTAAAAATTGTCCTGGGTTTGAAAATGCAAATTCCCTGCCACACAGTGGATGAAAAGACAGTCGCGTTTTTCATATCTAACAAACAACAGGGTTTGCATGTTTGCAACGGTTTGTGAATGGCGGCTGTTGCCTATGGTATCATGATTGGTGTGACGTTATATAACGTTACCAATATGAAAAGGTAACGGTTTCAGATGCCTGGGATCTGTTCTATTTGAAACGGGGGGTCTCCGGCAGCCGGACTTGCCGACCGATTCATCATTGCTGTTTTTGAAATCATGGTCTGATCGAGGATTACGGTGCCTTGCGGAAAAAACAGGTATAAATTAATGTGGTATGGCACAAACTATGCATTCCTGAATTGGCGGTGATCAGATAGAGTAAAGGCATTTACTTACCTCCAGAATCTGAACAGCCACCGGAATCCCGGGACAGCTTGATACCGCCAGGAGCTGCCCCGGGATTCCCGCCCAAACAGAGTATCCTATGAAAGGATGCCCGCCATGTATGCATTGATTTTACAAAAGCGGGAAAACAGTATATTGTGGCGTTTCATGTTGAAAATTACAGTTGATATGCAATTGATCAAGGAGATGTGCAGATGACCATGGAGATTTCGTTTCCCGGCAATAAAAAGGTTGTTTCCCTGTACAAAGGGTTCTCAATTGAAACAGATCAACCCAAAGATGAGGGGGGAGACGGCAGTGCACCGGAACCTTTTGATCTGTTTCTATCTGCCATGGGAACCTGTGCCGGCATTTATGTTATATACTTTTGTGAAGAAAGAAACATTGATACCACAGGCATGAAAATGTCTCTTTCATTTGACAGAAATGAACAGACCCACCTGGTGGAAACCGTGCATATCCAGATCAGTCTGCCGCCGGGATTTCCCAAGAAATACAGATCAGCGGTGGAGAAAACAGCAGGTCTGTGCACCGTGAAACGCAATATCCTCAACCCGCCCCGGTTTGAGGTGTCTGCCGTTTAAACCGACAGCTCCCGTTTCAGGTCAATGCCGTATTTCTTCATGCGGTTCCAGACCGTTACCCGGGTGATGTTGAGCAGCCGGGCCGCCTGGGTCTGGTTGCCGTTTGTCTGTTTCAAGGCCTGGATCAAAGCGGCTTTTTCATCAGGCATGGTGGATCTGGTGTTCCGGGGAAAAACAGGTTGCTGGTCCGGAGAGGGTTCATCTGTCAGGTGCCTGGGAAGATGGTGCCGCCCGATAAAAGTGGTGTCCGCCACCACAAAAGCATACTCCAGCGCATTTTTCAGCTCCCGGATGTTGCCGGGCCAGGGATAGTCCATGAACAGGTCCAGGGTCTGGTTGTCCAGCCCTTTTATAGCTTTTCCGGTTTTTGTGTTGAGGCCCTGCAGAAACGTGGTGATCAGCAGCGGGATATCCTGTTTTCTTTCCCGCAGGGGCGGCAGGTGAATGGGGATGACATTGATCCTGAAAAAAAGATCCTGCCGGAACTTTTCCTGTATGATCAGCTCTTCCAGGTTTTTGTTGGTGGCGGTGATGATGCGGGCATCCGTCTGAATGGGTGTAATATCTCCCACACGCTCAAACCTTCCTGATTCCAGCACCCGGAGCAGCTTGGTCTGCAAGGAGACGGGAACATCCCCGATTTCATCCAGAAAAATATCCCCCTGGTTGGCCGCCTCGAACCGGCCGATGCGGCTGGTTAAAGCACCGGTGAATGCGCCTTTGGCATGTCCGAACAATTCACTTTCCAGCACCGCTTCATTCAGGGCCGCGCAGTTGAGCTGGACAAAGGGGCCGTTTTTCCGGGCACCGCACAGGTGGATGGCATTGGCCACCAGCTCCTTGCCGGTGCCGCTTTCTCCCAGGATGATCACCGGGGCGGAGCTTTCCGCCGCTTTTTTGACCATGTCAAACACCTGGCGCATGCTTGGTGACCGGCCCACAATGCCGCAAAAACCATCCTGCCGGTCATATTGTCTGGACAAAAGATGGACCTTTTCATCTAGTTTGGCCAGTTCTGATATGTCGGTGAGGGTTTCCACCACCCCCATGACCGCCTGGTTTTCATCCCGAAGAACAGAAGCGTTTTTCAATACCGGGAGAAAGCTGCCGTCATTGCGCCGGATCAGGCACCGACATTTTTTCATATCCTGCTGGCCCGGTTCAAACAGCTTGCACCAGATGGTATTGGCGCTGGTCTGCATAAAACGCTCACAGGCATCACACCCCAGGATGGTGCAGGACATGCCGATGGCCTGGTCGGCACCATATCCGGTCAAGGTTTCAAAAGCCTTGTTCACCATGATGATCCGTCCCTCAGGTCCGATGAACATGAGCCCGTCATTGATGGTGTTGACGATTTTTTTCCAGAAGATGTTCATGTCATGTTCTTTCACCGGCATGCTCCCTGTGTGTTCAGCTTAAACACATGTTAAAAAACAGTTAAAATTTAACATATGTTTACATACCATTTAACACATCCGCTGGTCAACAACCTGAAGTGGTTTTTAAAAGTTAGTTTGAAATCAATGGGTTAAAAGCATTTTTTTGTAGTGTGGCCGCCGGGCATGGGGGTTGCAGAATATGCACCAGTATACCTATGCCGGGAAACCGGCAGAAAAGTGTATCTTTGGA
>JAWOEP010000128.1:0-9743 GCA_046482705.1 Desulfotignum sp. | reverse complement strand
TGCGCATGTTTGCACCGATTGACATGGTGTAAGGCATGCCCTGCTAAACGGCAAAAACTCCGGTCCGGTTGGTCCTCAAACAGTTTGCCGTTCTTAACGCAGGGCATGCCAACACCATGTAACAACCGGCTGCAAAATATGGCGCAAACAGCAGGCACCCCCCGGCACTAGTCTGTAATTTCAAATTGCGGCTTTCTGATACCATCGCAAGATTCGGTAGTGCCGTCCATTAATTTTGCTGAAGATGCCAAAATTAAGGTAACATATTTTGGAGGGAATCCAGATCAATGCGCAATCATGGTATGAGCCCCTGGGGGTGGGCTGTGACAGGACCGTCAGATCCCAAGGGGGCTGGTGAAAAAAATCAGGGGGTTGTGCTTCTGCCATAGGCTGTATTCTGATCATCGGGACTGCATCTGAAAGCCCCCGACGATCTCGGGCCGGTCACAGCCCACCCCCAGGGGCGGGTCCCGGCCTTGGAACATCTGTTTTCCTTGACAAAACAGCATGTATCATCATAATGTTAGCATAATATTTATTTTTGGGAGTCAACAATGCTGCTCAAGCTTTTTTTATGCTTCACCCTGATTCCGATGGTGGAGCTGTATCTGCTCATAAAGGTGGGTACCATCATCGGCGGATTCAACACCATTCTGCTGGTGATCCTCACAGGATTTGCCGGTGCCTGGCTGGCCAAAATGGAGGGGATGCACACCATGCTCAAGGTCAGAATGAACCTGCAGCAGGGCATTACGCCGGCTGAAGAGCTGCTGGATGCCGTGATCATTCTGGTTGCAGGGGTGGTGTTGATCACACCGGGGCTTATCACAGATTTTTTCGGTCTGATGCTGCTGTGGCCGGTCACCAGAAATTACTTTAAACGGATGTTGCGCAGAAAATTTGACGAAATGCAGGCCAGGGGGAACATCAATATCACCCGTTACCCGTAAAAACCCAGAGGAGGGCATATGTTTTTAGACCAGATTCGAGAACGCAGAAGCATACGCAAATACAGAGACCAGGCTGTTGAAAAGGAAAAAGTCGATCTTCTGGTGGAAGCAGCCCTGCGGTCTTTTTCCTCAAGGGATATCAAACCCTGGCAGTTTGTGGTGGTGGATGAAAAAGATCTGCTGGAAAAGCTCGGCTCTGCAAAACCCCATGGGTCTTCTTTTTTAAAAAACGCACCCCTGGCCATTGTGGTGTGCGCTGACACTGCTGCCAGTGATGTGTGGGTGGAGGATACAGCCATTGCATCCACCTTCATTCACCTGGCTGCCCGGGACCTGGGGCTTGGCTCCTGCTGGATACAGATCCGCAAGCGGGACCATTCCGCATCCAAAACTGCCGATGCCTATGTGAAAGATGTGCTGCACATACCTGACAATCTGCACATTGAATCCATTCTCGCCATAGGGTATCCTGAGGAGATAAAACAGGGGCATGCAAAAGAAACCCTGGCTTATGACAAGGTTTTCTTTAACCAGTACACCCCATGAGGGAAATGGACGTTAAAACCAAAATCCTGCAGATGATCCAGAAACGGGAAAGCGATATTCCCAGTCTTTCCGGGGCTATGGACAATATCATCCGGGTAGCCTCAGATGACAAAACCACCACAGAGGAACTCGCTGATATCATCTCCTATGATCCGGCAATGACTGCCAGACTGCTGGCTCTGGCCAATTCTGTCTATTATGCCCAGAAAAACAGGGTGGATACCATCAAACGGGCCATCACCGTTATTGGTTTTGATGAAATCATGGGCATTGCCCTGGGGATGGGAACCTTGTCGGCAATTATGGGCAAAGACAAGCTGCGTCTGGATCTCAAAGCCCTTTGGATACACAGCATTGGTGTGGCCACCGCAGCAAAATCCCTGGCCATGAGGACCAACCCGGGCATTGCCAACAAAATTTTTGTCCCTGCCCTTCTCCATGACATGGGAAAGCTTGTTTTTGCTGTATATTTTCAGTCTGAATATTACAAGGTCCGGCAGTTTGCCATGGAAAACAGAAAAACCCTGCACTTTGCTGAAACCGGATTGATGCAGATAGACCATGCTGTTTTAACCGGTCTGCTGATGAAACGGTGGAACTTTCCCAAGTCCATCATGCTTCCCTGCCGGTTCCACCATACGCCGGATGCTTCTCCTGTCCAGTTCAGGTACCATTCTCTGATCATCAATCTGGCTGACTACCTGGCCCAGAAAGCCGGCATCGGGTACAGCGGGAACCCGGTGCCTGTCACCATTAAAAATTCTCCCCGGAAAATCGGCCTCAATGAATCCGTGCTCAGAATGACCATTGACCAGCTCAAACGGAAAGAACCGGAGATAAAGGATTTTTTTGATATCACCACCGGATAACCTTTTTGCTGCCCCTTTGTAAGACAAACCACCCTGCAAGACAATCAGATATCTTTGAGAAAGCGCTCCCCGGAAGAATGTCTGGCAGCTTCTGCAAATTTTTCCAGGCTCTGTTCCAAGGCTGCCATTTCCAGGGTTTCTCCCATATACAGGTCATCTTCTCCCAAATGTTCAAAGGCAGTTACAACATCCATGACAGTCAGGCATTCAATGTCTCTGGCCAGAGTATATCCGGGCACAGGTGCACTCACGGCAAAAAGAATGCCGCAGCGCACCAGTTTTTCCATAAATACCGTCACAAGATTCACAGACAGGTTCAGATGGGCGGCAACACCAGCAGATGTTACCGGTACCCTGCCCTGTGCAAACTTTTTTACACAAAACACGGCTGTCCTGAGTATGATCATCTTTTTTATCCGGATGCTGATATGGTCATATGCCGGATCATCTGTCTGCAGAATATCAAAGTTTTCCCAGACAAAAGAGATCTCAGCGCCGAACAGCATGATGGTCCAGGAGGTCTTCAGCCACAACAAAAACAACGGTATGGCAGCAAAGCTGCCGTAAATGGCATTATAGGTGGAAACCCCCAACTGGAACTGCACATAAGCGATCTGGGCGAGCTGAAAAATGGTACCTGCAATGATACCGCCGGCCAAAGCAGCCCGGACATTCACATTTTTATTGGGAACAAACATATAAAAAAAGGAAAATACCGCCCACACAGACACAAAGGGAAATATATTCAAGCCAAAAGAAATCAACCAGCTCAGACCGGCGGAAAAATCCAGTGCGGCTATGAATTTTTCCAGATAACCGGTGATAAAAATAGTGGCACTGCCTGAAAAAATCACCAGCAGTCCGGCAGCCATGAATATGGTGATATAATCGGTGATTTTGCGGATAATATAGCGATTGCCCTGAACCCGCCAGATTCTGTTGAATGTATCTTCCATGTGGCCCATGAGCTTTATCAGCGCATACATCAAAAAGATGATACCCAGCACGGCCATGAGACCGCCTTTGGTTCTTTCCAGCAGATTCATGGAAAAGGTCAAAACATTCTGGATGACCTGTTCCTGGCCCGCGAACAAAGACAGTATCCGGGTTTCTAGATATTTCTGAAAACCGAATCCCTTGGCAATGCCGAATGCCATGGCCATGACCGGCACAATGGACAACAACGTATACAGGGTCAGGGCCGATGCCTGCAGGCTGCACCGGTCCCGGACAAATTCTTTGCCTGAAATCCGGAAAATACCATATCCGAAATGCCGGTATCTGTTCACCCGATTTTTGATAGCTTTTCTCCGGTCCACTGGATATCTTTTCCCCTTTCCATAAGATACGGTTACTTTTTCAGATGGGTGTGATTTTTTTGTGACAAATATTGTTCCAGCCGCTTCAGGCCTTCTTGTGTGGAGACTTTCGGGTAATACCCCAGATCCTTTTTGGCCCGGGTGATATCAAACCAGTGGGAGGTGGCCAGTTCCCTGGCTGCAAACCGGGTCATGGGCGGTTCTTTTTGGATTCTCAAAGCCTTGTACACCGTTTCAAAAAAATATCCGGCTGCATAGGCCACCCCTGCTGAAACATGCCCCTTTACAGGGGGCAGGCCGGCAGCTTTTAAAAATGCATTGGCCATCTGCCATTTGGATACCGGGTCATCCTGGCTGATAAAATAGATCCTGCCGGACAGATCCGGCTGCTGTTCCAGTTTTTCCGCTGCCAGGATATGGGCCCAGGCAGCATTGTCCACATAAATTGTATCCACCAGATCATCTGTGGGTCCCACCATTTTCAACTTTTTCGCCCGTTTGATGATGCCGGGAACCACGTGGTTGTCTTCAGGTCCCCAGATCAGGTGGGGCCGCAGGATAATTGCCAAAAGTCCCTGTTCTGCCGCCTGCCGCACCAGTTTTTCCGCCATGGCCTTGGTTTCCGGATAGGGGGCCAGATAGGTATCCGGATAGGGAACCGACTCATCCACACCCTCCATGTGGGAATCATTGAACACAACACTGGGGGAGCTTGTGTAAACCAGTTTTTCCACTTCCCGGGCCAGGCAGGCGTCGATCACATGGCGGGTGCCGGTGACGTTCACACGCAAATAGGTATCATACGATCCCCACAATCCGGGTTTTGCCGCCACATGAAACACCGTGTCCATGCCCTTTACCGCTGCCATAACCGCCCGGGCATCTGCAAGATCTCCCTGGATCTGGTCCACCCCCATCTGTTCCAGTGCCTGGTACCTTTGCCGGGAAAAAGAGGTGACCCGGATCTTTTTTTGCACAAGCTGCTTTACAACTGCCCGGCCCAGAAATCCGCCGCCGCCTGTAACCAATACATTTTTCATGAATGATCGCCGTCCTTTTGTAACTTTTTCATCCTGCCTGAAATTTTCCACAATAGGCTTGACAAGGCAGATATTTTGCTATAAAAAAGACAAACTTTTGCTTGCTGGGCGGGAATAACTCAGTGGTAGAGTGCGACCTTGCCAAGGTCGAAGTCGCGGGTTCAAATCCCGTTTCCCGCTCCATTTTTTTTATCCTGCTTTTTATCATTTCCGATCTTTTCTTCAGATTTCCAGCACCTGCCCCGGATTTTTATTTCAGGTTTTCAGCACTTGTATTGGATTTTTCAGACTTCCAGCACCAGGCCGCAGGCAGGTGCCACCGCTTTCTGGATATCTTCCAGATCCAGGCTCTCAATGGCCTGTTTATTGAAAAACCGCATAAAATCCTCTTTATTGGGGTTGCAATTTTGTTTTTCTTACCATATGGATGCTGAAAACGCCATACACGGATGGATATAAAACAAAAAAGGGGTACGGTTTGCAAAAAACAGAAAAAATATTGTGTATTCACAAAAACAAGCTGCCCAAAGAATGGATGTCGCAGACAGCGGTTATTCCCATGGACCTGGATGCTTTTGTGCATACCTGCACCAGGGCAGGGTATGATTTTGTGCTGCGAAAGGATGCGGAAAATGATCCTTCACTGCAGCAGGTGATTCCCTATATTGTTCTGCAGACACAGGATCTGGGTTTGACTGCCGTATACAACCGCCAGGGCAGTGAAACCCGGCTGCATGACCTGTGGTCTGCCGGTATCGGGGGTCACATCAATCCCATAGACACAAAAGATGCACACAGCACTTTTGCCGATATCCTGGTATCCGGCATGACCCGGGAACTGGATGAAGAACTGGCAAAGCGTCCCGAAAACGTTCTGCCGGTTTTCTGCGGGATCATCAATGAAAATATCACCGAGGTGGGCCGGGTCCATCTGGGAGCGGTGTTCCAGATCCTTACCCCGGAGCCCGAGGCTTATGTTCCCGGTCCGGAACTGTCCATGTTTCAATGGCAGCCCACAGACAGCGTCAAAAAGCTGCAACTGGAATTGTGGTCCACCCTGGCCCTGGAACTTGTTGAAAGCTTTTAGCTTTTAGCTGGGGGTGTGGTCATCCTGCTGCTTTAACAGATGCGGGACTACTGCATCCTTTTTTTTCAACACCCTGGATCCCCTGGTGATCTTGCACAGGCTGATGCCGTATTTTTTGGCGATTTTGCGCTGGGGCAGGCCTTTGTGAAGGTCTTTGAGCAGTTTCCAGCGCAAAGAGATATCATCCAGTTCAGCCGGGGTGAACAGGTCCTTGAAAAACCGCTCCAGCTCTTCCGGGTTTTTAAGGGTGGACAGGACATGCAGCAGGTCCTGGTCAATGGCCATTGATTTTCCTTCCGGGGTAAGCGCTTGTTACCAGGTTTCACCCGCATTTTGCAGGGCTGGTTTTTTCTGCAAAAGACTGCACCTGATAGGTATACAGAGTCATATCACCGCTCTGCCAGGCATTGGAGTCACATCCGGCTTTCAGGCACAAATGGCTTAAAAAGGCTTCTCTGGCAGGCAGCTGCTCCCACACCTGGGGCAAAAATGTTGCCCTGCAATGGTCTTTTTCAACAATCACCCCGTCTTCAAACGGTGTGAGCTGGTCCAGCATTTCCCGGGTGTTGGAAAACTGCATTTTTTCAGGCGGTGTTAACAGGCTCACCTCGATATCGATGCAGGCCAGTTCCTCTTTTGTCAGCGGGGGAAACCGGGAATCCTTAAAAGCAGCACTGACAGCGCTTTCACTGACCCCTTCCATGACACTTTTTTCCGGTGCAATATTACCGATACACCCCCGCAGCTGCCCGTCTTTATGGAGGGTCACAAAGACCCCCCTTTTTTCGTTCAGCAGGGTGTCAGGAATTTCAGACAAATCCGGCTCAGGTACGTTTTCCGTAACTCCCAGTTTTTGTGCAATACTGTATCTGGCCAGTGCAAGCAGCAGGTTTCCATGGTTTTGCGTCCATTTTGTTTCCATATGCTCCCCTCTTTTTTATCTTACAGATCACCATCAGTAAGTATTATAAGGATAGCATTGATCCGGCCGGGAAAAAAGAATTAATTCATTGACTGGATTAGGTCATCAAGATCGGCACAGGGCAGATCAAAGGCATCTGCCACCGGTTTGCACACCAGTTTTTCCCCCACATAATTGACCCCTTTGGCAAACCCGGGATCATCCAGCACGCTTTTCCAGCCGTTGTTGGCGATTTTCAATGCATAGGGAAGCGTGACATTGGTCAGGGCAATGGTGGAGGTCAAAGGAACGGCCCCGGGCATATTGGCCACGCAATAGTGAATGACCCCGTCCACTTCATAGATGGGATCCCCGTGGGTGGTGGGCCTGGATGTTTCAAAACACCCGCCCTGGTCTATTGCCACATCCACGATCACCGCACCTTTTTTCATGGTGGGCAGCATATCTCTGGTAATGAGCCGGGGGGCTTTGGCCCCTGCCACCAGCACCGCACCCACCACCATATCCGCAGTCTGGACCAGTTCTTTGATCAGCACCGGGGATGACATCAGGGCTGTGCAGTTGGCAGGCATGATTTCAGACAGATACCGGAGCCGCTCGATGTTCATGTCCAGAATAGTGACATTGGCCCCCATGCCGCAGGCAACGTGGGCCGCATGGATACCCACCATGCCGCCGCCGATCACCAGGACATTGGCGGATGGCGTGCCGGTAACGCCGCCGAGCAGCAGACCCCTGCCCCCGAAGGTACGCTCCAGGTATTTTGCCCCCTGCTGGGTGGCCAGGCGGCCGGCCACCTCGCTCATGGGTGCCAGCAGCGGGAGTCCGCCGTTTTTGTCTTCAATGGTTTCATAGGCAATGCCGATGGAGCCGGTCTTGAGCAGGGCATCGGTCAATTCTCTGTCCGCAGCCAGGTGCAGGTAGGTAAAAACGATCTGGTCTTTTTTTATCAGGCCGTATTCAGAAGGCTGGGGTTCTTTTACATGCATGACCATGTCTGCGATGTCGTAAATCTGTTCCGGGGTGTCTAAAATCTTTGCCCCTGCTTCTGTATACAGGTGATCATCGAATCCGGACCCCCTGCCCGCAGCTTTTTCCACATACACGGTATGTCCGTTGGCCCTCATCTGGTCCACGCCGGCCGGGGTCATGCACACCCGGTTTTCCTGGAGTTTGATTTCCTTGAGAATGCCTAATATCATTGTTCAGCTCCTTTTATAATATTGTTTTCGCATCAAAATACTGCTGGACCAGTTTTTCAGCCAGCCCCACATAGGCGGCCGGTGTCAGGGTGCGCATGCGCTCTTTGAACTGGGGCGGCACTTTTTCAAGGCTGTCCACAAAGGCATCCAGCGCTTTTCTGTCAATTTTGCGGCCCCGGGTCAACGCCTTGAGCCGTTCATAGGGATTTTCTTCCCCGAACACCCGCATGGCCGTCTGGAAAGGTTCTGCCAGAAGCTCGGGGTTGCTGTCCAGATCCTTTCTCATGACCGCTTCATCCAGATCCAGTTTGGAAAGCCCTTTCATGGTATTTTTCACGCCGATGGTAAAATAGGCGAATGCAGATCCCAGGCTTCTGAGCACGGTGGAATCGGAAAGGTCCCGCTGAAACCGGGATTTCTGGAGTTTGACCGCCAGATGTTCCATCAGGGAGATGGCCAGTCCCATATTGCCTTCACTGTTTTCAAAATCAATGGGGTTGACCTTGTGGGGCATGGTGGAAGAACCGGTTTCCCCTTCCGTGACCCGCTGCCTGAAATAGCCCAGAGATATATACCCCCACATGTCCCGGTTAAAGTCGATGAAAACAGCGGCTGCGCGCACAAGGGAATGCAGCAGATAAGACAGGGCCGGGTTGGGACTGATCTGGGTGGTGTACAAAATGGGTTCCAGTCCCAGGTATGTTGAGACAAACCGTTGGGATGCGGCTATCCAGTCGATGTGGGGAAACACAAAATAATGGGCATTGTAATTGCCTGTGGCCCCGTTTATTTTTGCCTGTATGGGTTTTTGTTCCAGGATGGCGGATTCCTGTCCCAGGCGCCAGGCAAAATTGACAAATTCTTTGCCCATGGTGGTGGGGGTTGCGGCCTGGCCATGGGTCCGGGACATCATGGGTATTGATTTATAAGCCAGGGCTTTTTGTTCCATTTGCCCGATGCACTGGTTCACCAGGTCTGCAACCAGGTCCCTGCCTTTTTTCACCATCAGGGCATAGGCTGTGTTGTTGATATCCTCGGAAGTACAGGCAAAATGCACCCATTCTCTGACAGGGCCCAGACCGGCTGCATCCAGTTTCTGTTTTATGAAATACTCCACTGCCTTGACATCGTGGTTGGTGGTCTTTTCAATGGATTTGACCATTTGTGCATCATTTTCACTGAAATTGTCCACAATGGCATCAACCGCATCCAGATTGATTTTTGGAAACCGGGCCAGTTCCAAATCTTTGATAACAAATTTGAGCCACTGGATTTCCACCTGCACCCGGTGCTGTATCAGCCCGTATTCACTGAAAATATCAGCCAGATCCCCTGTCATCCGGGCATATCTGCCGTCCAGGGGACCGATTGCTTTCATGTGTGTCATACCTGCTCCGCAAAAAAACCATAAATAGTGATAATTATTTGACATTCAGGGCCGGATTCATTACATTCAACCCAGTTTACAACTGCCATATACCAGACTGCCGGGAAATTAACAATCCAAAACACGCGCCCGAACATGGCAGAACACAATAATTTTGGTGATTTTAAGATACACAGCTGAATCTCCATGCTTGACATCTGCCGGAGTTTTACAGTATTTTACCAGACATTTTTATCCAGCCTCACGGTTGCAACATCGATGATGATATACTGCAGGAGTAGAATTTTATGGCCTTGACCAAAACAATTATTGCTGAACAGATACAAGAAGAACTCAACATCTCCAGATCCCAGCCCTTCTCCCCCAAGGGGGAGAAGGGAGTTAGGTAGCACTCAGCCCGCTACCCGAGCCTTATCCCCGG
>JAWOEP010000066.1:0-6160 GCA_046482705.1 Desulfotignum sp. | reverse complement strand
CTTTTGCAAAGGTATCGGTAGTAAGAATGGCGTTGGGTCACCGCCACCCTGTTCTGGGCAACGGCCCAGAACCAGACAGTGCCGGTCCAGATTTTCAGTATGCTCAGAACCTCCATAAGTCCGGAAATCAACGCCCTGGGAGCGGTCATGATCGTGTTGACCGTGTCGATTCCCCTGGCGGCAGGCTATGTGGCACGGCGATTTGCCAGGGGGAATACCCCCTGAATCGAATATGACAGCACCCGGATTTTTGATCGGTGTGCATCCGGTATTTTAACATGAGAGACAAAGGAGAAGACAATGGGAAAAGAATTGAAAAAACGGCTGGATGATGTGTATCAAAGCTATCTGGAAGGAAACATCACCCGGAGGGATTTTGTCAAATTCGCCGGCATTGCAGGCGCTGCTCTGGGATTGGTAGGCGGACCTTTCGGTCTGATGGGCAATGCCTTTGCGAGCAAATCCATTACCGTCCATTCCTGGGGTGGCACAGTATCTGAGGCATTACGCAAATTTGCCTTTGATCCCTTTACCAAGGCTACCGGTATTGAAGTCATTGATGCGGCATTCACCGGCATGGATGCGTTTTTAACCCAGGTCAAGGCCTCCTATCCACCCGGCGGAGAATTCAATATCGCCCATCTGAGTGCTGTGTATGATTATGCAAGGTATACGGACCTGGGATTCGGCGTGGTCCTGGATGAAAGCAAAATCCCCAATCTCAAAAATGTCATGCCCAAAATGACCGATACCCTGAAAGGCATCACCAACGGCACATTGTCTGCAGTTCCCTTTGACCTGGGCCAGACCGGCATCGCCTATAATACAAACGATATTTCAAAGGAAAAAGCAGAAGAGCTGGGGGCATCCCTGCTCTATGACAAGAGCCTGAAAGGCAAACTGGGCTCCTGGGGCGGGGATTTCAGAACCAACATGTGGTATGCGGCCCTGCATACCGGTCAAAGTCCCAATAACATTACGGATGTGGATGCGGTATGGGATGTCTTGACAGAACAGCGGAGCATGATGAAAAAATACTGGGCATCCGGATCGGAACTCATGAGCCTGCTGGCCAATGGTGAAATTTCTGCCACTGTGGCATGGTCAGGAAGGGTAGCCATCCTGCAGCAGGAAGGACATCCCATTGGATACCTGGCGCCTGACGGCACCTATTCATGGATGGAATACATGTATGTGCTCAAGGGCACGGACCTGGAAGTAGCCCAGCAGCTGCTCAATTTCATGCTGGAACCAGAGCCTTCTATCGCTGTAGCTATTGGTCAGGGCTATCCGCCTGCTTTGGATCCCACAAAAGTGGAGATGCCTGACGAAGTGAAAAAACTGCCGGCTTTTGATCCCACCGGCAAGCTCAATGGCTACCTGTTTGCAGACCCTGCCTACTGGAACAAGCACCAGCTGGAATGGGCCGAAAAATGGGACAGAATTATGGCCGGTGCCTAAGACACCCTGAATCTTAATGAACCTGGTACCCCGGCGGCATGGCTGCCGGGGGCCTTTTCCATAAAAATTGGGAGATAATCGGTTTGACACACGCAAAAGACCCGGCCTTTGTCAGGTTCCAGGGTATTGAAAAACGGTTTGGTGATCTGGTGGCAGTGCAGCCCATGGATCTGGATATTCCTGAGGGTTCCTTTGTTACCCTGCTGGGTCCGTCAGGGTGCGGAAAAACTACGCTTCTCCGTATGCTGGCCGGACTTGAACCCCCTACCCGGGGAGACATATTCATCAAGGGAAAGCGCATCAATGATACCCCCATCCACAAACGCAATCTTGGTATGATATTTCAGAACTATGCCCTGTTTCCCCATAAAACGATTTTTGATAACGTGGCCTTCGGCCTCAAATACCGGGATGTGTCAAAAACCGTGATGAAGGAAAAGGTGGAAAAAGCCCTGGAAACCGTGCGGCTGCCGGGGGTGGGAAACCGGATGCCCTCCCAGCTGTCAGGGGGTCAGCAGCAGCGCATCGCCCTGGCCCGGGCCATTGTCATTGAACCGGATGTCCTGCTCATGGATGAACCGTTGTCTGCCCTGGATGAAAACCTGAGAGAAGATATGCGCCGGGAGATCGATAACCTCCAGATGGAACTGGGGGTGACCACGATTTTTGTCACCCATGACCAGAGAGAAGCCTTGTCCATGTCCGACAAAGTGGTGGTGATGAAAGACGGATTCATCCAGCAGGAAGGAGAGCCTGAAGAGGTCTACAACAATTCCGTGAACCATTTTGTGGCTGATTTCCTTGGCCATTCCAATTTCCTGAGCGCCCGGGTGAAAACCCGGAAAAATGGCAATTATGAAGCAGAACTGGCAGACGGCAGTATTTGCATTGCCAGTCCGGTGGGGGAATTTGATGTTGGGGAAAAAGCCGAGATCGTGATCCGGGCCCAGAAAATGAGCCTGGGGTACAAAACAGAATATACCGAAGAAGACGGCATGAATGATTTTTTCGGAACGATAAAGGACCGCAGCTATATGGGGGGAGAAGTCAGCTATTTTGTGGAACTTCCCGACGGCCAGCTGCTGCACGTGATTAATTTTGTTAAACGCTCCCCCTACCGCCGGGGTGACGAGGTCTTTATAAGGGTGGATCCGTTCCACTGCAGATTATTGAAATTATAACTGGCACACAGTTTTTTTGTGCAGGAATTACGAAAGAATGGACAAAGCATTGCGCCATTCTCACAGGAGAGTTGTGCGCGGCAAAGGAGGAAATGAACCTCCGGTGACTGATAACTTTCATAACAGCCCCATCCACGGCAGTTTTGTGTGGATCAAACAAACCCTGGATCCAGGGGCCAGTTATATTATTTTTGAAAATGACCTCAAACAGGGAGATGGATCCATTTTTGATCCATCCCATGCAGCATATGCCTATTTTGCGGCACATGCCTACACCTGGAAAAAGGTCTTGGATGCAGACCTGCAAAGAGAATATCTGGTGGTGTGCATCGGAACGGGGAACGAAGATGAAGTGCTGGGCCAGGTCATGGGATACGGGTTTCCCAGAGATACGGTCTATTATTTATACAAGGCAAAAGAGGCGTGACATGAAAACTAACCGAACCATAACAAGCACAAACATAGACATCCGGTTTGATTATTCAAAAGAACAAAGATCTGTGCCGCTTTCTCAATTGGAAGAAGGTGCCCGGGAATTTCTGGAAATTTACGGCAATGCCCAGTTCTGCGGCAGCGAATTTGTAAGAATCATCAAACAGGGAAATGGTCAAACCAAATGGGAGAACCTTCTGGCCGCAACCGGGTTTGAAGGGTATCCGGAAGACTTTTTTAAAGCGGTATTATCCGCCATTGCCAGGGGCGAGGGTCAATCGGTAACCATCAACGGGGTAACACTGCCCCATATGCTGCTGGTGGCCATACTGGAACAGGTGATTACCGGTCATGGATATGTGTCTGTCAGAAATACAGACCAGCTTGTGGCCTTGACCAACCATGCAATTCCAGATGCTGACCGGGCTGATCTCCAGGCGGTGATTGAAAAATATCCGGTACGCCTGTCCCGGCATACCGTCCGGCAGATGATGGTGTCAAAGGACGTGGCCTACCAGTACCTGCCTTTTGTGGAGGAACTGGAAAATATCGGCCACACCAATACCTGGATCGGCCAGTTCCATGAGGGCCTGCTGGAACAGATGTACCAGAACCGGGTGATTTTTCTGCTGAACATGAGCTGCCCTGTATACTGTCGTTTCTGTTTCAGAAAGCACAAAGATTCCAGGAACGAGCAAAATCCCACCCCAAAAGATGTGATGAAAGCGGTGGCCCATGTAGAGGCATCCCCCGCCATCAAGGAGATCGTTATTACCGGCGGTGATCCCTTCTTGAACAGAAAAAACATGGCTGCCGCCATTGACGGCCTCATGGCAGTGGATCATGTCCAGACCCTGCGCCTGGCCACCCGTTCCATTGCCTACTATCCGGAACTGTTCCTGGAAAAGGAAGGGAATTATCTCAAATATGTCAAACAGAAAAGCCTGGAGCTGAACCGTAACGGCAAGCGCATGGAAGTGGCCACCCATTTCATCCACCCGGATGAGGTATCCCCGGAAAGCCTGGACATTATCACCGATCTGGTGAAACACGGGATCGCCGTGTACATCCAGACACCGTTTCTGAGCGACTGCAATGACACCGGCCCGGAACTGGTGCGCCTGTTCGGCCTGCTGCGCGGGGCCGGGGCGGAACTGCACTATATCTATATTCCGTGCAGTCCGATTCACGGCAATTCCATTTACTGGAAGCCGCTTTCCGACGGCATTGACATGGCCATGCACCTGCGGGCCCACCTGTCCGACCGGGTGATCCCCAGGATCTGCACCGCCACGCCCATCGGCAAAATGGACTGGTATTCCAGCGGTTGGGCCGTGGAAAAAGTTGCAGACAATGAGAATTTCATCTGGATCAGGACCCCTTATACCCCGGCATATTTCAAAGCCTTTGCGCCACTGGCCAATTCTTTGACCAATATCCGGGTCAATGACGAAGGTACCATTGATATCCAGTACATGGCAAAAATCGGCAATGACGATTACCTGGTGGGCAACCGTCCCAAAAAGACGGCACCATTGAATCCTCCGGCATCCCCGGAAGATCTGGACCGCCTCCAGGCATCTCTGGTTGAAAATCTCCAGACAGGCACATCCATTGTGCATACCGGTCTTACCGGTCTGTCCCGGGTGCATGAAACCCGGGTGTGCATCCAGCCCTGGGCCGGAGAGGCTGAAATGGCCTATATTGCAAAGGATCACAGAATCACCGATGTCCTGGTGGCAGGCGAGGCAGTGGACAATCTGTTTGAGATCCGAAATATTGCTGACCGGCTCTCAAAAATTTCCCATGTCAATGCCCTGCGGGTGCGGTCCATGAAACTGGCCACTGATCCATTGGCCTATACCCGGTCAAAGGTAAATTTTCTGGGGGATATCAACAGGTTGTCCGTGGTAGAGCCCCTGCGCCTGGAAATTGATACCTGGTTTGTGGTGGATACCGATCTGACCCCGGATCATGCCATTGTCACCCGCCGCCTGAATCACAAGGGCATCACTGTGTATGCCAATGTGCCCCTGCTGGGCGGGGTCAATGACAATGATGCAAAGATCCATGACCTGGCCTATACCCTGCGCAGTGCAGGCATTGAATTCCACCACCTGTACGTGGCCGGCCTGCCGGTGCAGGCAGAATGGAATACGGATCATCCCATCGACTCCTTTGATGTCATCGACATTGCCACCAAAGTCCGGCGGGAAGGTTCCGGCAGAGAGATTCCCCGGTATATCATTGCCACCCCCCTGGGAGAGGTGGATTATGGGCTGACCTGCTCATTTATCAGGGAAGGCGATGCTGTTCAAGTGAAACTGTGCTGCTATGATGATACCTACTATACAAGCATGGATCCGCAATTTCAGTATCCTGAAGATATCACCGTATCTGATGACGGACACCCGGTGGTGCCTGTGCCCGGGATGATAAAAACCAATGATTTTGTGGTGTCGTAAACAAAACGATACAGATATTCATAAGGAAACATGGTATGAGATACCCGTATATCGCCTATTGTGAAGATGTTGAGATTGCACCGGTGTTCAGGGGATTGAAAGGCAATCCCCTGATTGTGGACCTGTCTGTGGGATCCCCTGTGTTCGATGCAGTGGATGTGATGGATCAGAAGGCCTTCCAGGCATGGCTGGACCAGACCATGAAAGGCCGGCATTCCTGGGGACTTGCTTCCTACCTGGAAGACAGAGAAACCATATTGTCCCACTATCCCCAGATGAAGGAAGAATCCCGGTATTTTCACCTGGGCCTGGATATTATCGTGGACCTGGGAACCCCGCTGCACGCCCCCCTGGACAGCGTGGTCCAGGAAAGCGGGTATGAAGAAGGCCAAGGGAATTACGGGGGCAACGTGCTGCTGCGGCACGACAGCGGAGGCTTTGACACCTTTTACAGCCTATACGGCCATTTGAACAAGGAAAAGCTGCCCGCCCCGGGGGACCGGTTTGCCGCAGGAGAGGTGTTTGCCTTTATCGGCGATTTCCATGAAAACGGCTACTGGTTCTTTCACACCCACCTCCAGGTCATCACACAGAAAGGATATGACCAGGGCTGGGTGTCCA
>JAWOEP010000039.1:0-4235 GCA_046482705.1 Desulfotignum sp. | reverse complement strand
AACAGCCTTTGCACATGACTGCAGGTCCATTTTCCGGGCAGCCATATCCATGGCAGCACCAAACATGTCCTGGTTTTCATCTTCAGAGGTTACCTCTGAAAACAAAACCCGGCATTCATCTGTGACCGACCGTTTTTTAACACCCTGTTCCACGACCATGGCCAGAATGCCGAAATGGTCAATGTCAAGGCGCAGAAATGATCTGCTCATCAATTGTTCCTTTTTATCCGATTCCCATTATTGTCTTTCCATCCGGAGAATCCGGCACTGCCATCTGCCGGAGGCCGCATCTTTTTCTCTTTTCACAAATGCCAGCAGCGTCACTGATGCCGAGTTTTTCCAGGCTGTGGATTCAATTTTAAAGGTATCACTTGCATACCTGACAAGGCGGTCCATGCGCTGCTGTTCCTTTGGGGGCAGACCGATTATGTTTTTATACCATCCTTTGCCCAGCTGGTTCACAAACATTTCTCCGTCATCGGTTTTCTGTTCTCTGAAATCAATGAGTTCCCGGGCCAGTTCCTCCATTCCTTCCGGAAGAATCGCTGCCAGAACAGCCCTGTCAGCTGTGTTGATATTGATCTGTCCCGGATACCGGAAGCCACTGTCCTGCATGGAGCGGTCATCCAGCCCGTACACGGTGAACACATCACTCAGGGTGATGGATTGCTGATCCGCATCCCTATTCTCATCTCCCAATTCCATTCCAGGCACATTTACCTCTGTCTGGCCCATCTCCAGGAGATCTTTTGAAATCCCCCGCACGGACAACAGTTCTTCCAGATGGTTGAACGGACCGTTGGCACATGCGTAAGGCGGTTCCAATCCCTGGTAATAGTCTGACTCTGCACCTGAAAGACCGCTGATGGCACCATCATCTTTATCATCAATCCAGTCTTTCACAGAATTAATGATCATGTCGGGATCTCTGTCATCCAGGGACTTGTCACCGGAAAAAAAAGGTCTGAAAAAATTTTCCCATACCCCTGCCTGATCAGGATTGATCTGGTTGCCGGGAAACTGACTGATCAGGGCGTTCACCTGGATTTTGGACAATTCATCAGTAATTTTTATGGACAGATCATCACTTTCCAGGCCAAGCATGCGCACCACTTCGGTCAGTTTGTCCGGATCAGCCCATACTTCCTGCACTGAATCTGTTGTGTTCATGGCCGCATCCTCCGCCAGAATGACCCGCGCAAGTTCAATGCCTGAAACGGCCAGCTGCCGGGCCTGGAACCGGTCTTTTTCAACCATGGTTACCAGAACCGCATCACCGGTAATTTTTCCCAGCTGCATGCCGGCAGTCACCAGAATCCCCACAATGGCAATGGTCACCACAAGGGCCACCCCGCGGTCGTTACAAAGAATCTTACTCAACAGTCCCCCGTTGGGACATCAGGCTTATGGCGGTTTCAAACACCTGCTCCCGGTCTCCGGATCCTAAAACAATCCTGATCTCAATACTTGCCGGGAATGCATATGCAAATTCATCAGAATCAGAATCCCAGTACCGGTGCTGTACTCCGTCGTTGTCCGTATACAGCAGTTCAAAACCTGAAATATCGGTGCACAACACCGGATCCCCGCACCCGTCTGGTTCCCGGGCAAACGGCTGCAGTGTATCCCCCCGGAAAAGATCAAGGGTATTGTTATCATTTTCTTTTGTATAATAAAAGATCTGTGCAACCCCGTTTCTCTGATCCATGCCAATCTTTGCATGGGCAGAAGATGAAAATATCAGAGAAGATACGGTCTGTCCCCCCACAATGTCTTCACTGCCTGTCAGCCGAAACGGATCAGGATCTGCATTGGACACCGGTTTTTTATACCGGGGCGGCTGCACCATATATATTTCTTCTATGTCTCTGTGCATCCTTTTGAAAACAGCGCTGATTTTCTCTGTGCAGGTGATGCTTTCCCTGACAGCATCACTGGAACGGAGAAATGCCTGAAAAGATGAGAACAAGGTTGTGATGACAAGGGAAAAAATAAGGATCGCAATCACCACCTCAACAAAGGTGAACCCTGTGGCGCTTTGTGTAACAAACCTATTCAACAGCAGCCCTCCAGGTTGTCACTTCAAAGGGTGTGTGTTCAGCCGGCCCGGATATTTTTATGTGAATTTTTTTGAGGCTGTCCGCGCTTTCTTCTCTGATGAAATCCAGTGCCTCCAGGGGCAGGTCGGAAATATCACAGGTCCAGGTGATGCCTGGATGATGTTCTCCAAAATCCCCTGCAGATTGTGACCAGTTTTTGACATCCTGTTCTATCCGGGCGATCAGCTGTGCAGCCAGTATGGGGGCAACCGTGTTGAACTGACCGGCCCCTGCAAGGGAGATGGTCCCGGACTGCATCCTGAAAAGGGACACAAAAACAAGGGCAATGATCGAAACACTGATCATAACCTCCAGAAGGGTGAAGCCCTTTGCTTTACAGGCAGTCTTCAAAATGCACATGGCCGTCTGCGATCTGTACCCGGGAGAGAAAGGGCGCGATTTTCAGGGTAATGTTTTTCTGGTTTTCCATAATATGGATATGGGCGGCATCTGAATACCCGTGCCTGCTGAAACGGATCTGAAATTCCAGAAAATTGGTCAGTGTCATTTCCGGGTATTCAACACCTGAAACACGAATGTCCCCGGAAAGCTGCACACCGTTTTCTTTTGCCGCCTCTATTTGGGCGGCATCCATGTGTCCACCGGTAACCCACACCATATTGGATGCAGTATCCATGTGCAGCACCATTTCGGCATTCTGTTCAACCGCTCTTTTTTTCAGGTCATCTATCAACCGGGCCATATCACCAACCTGGTTTTTGCCGCCTGAAAACACAGCCAGATCCCTGAACACAGGAAGAGAAAAAACCAACAGACTGCTGATGATACCCATGACAACCATCAGTTCTATCAGGGTGAAGCCGGATATGTGTTGGTATTTACTCAAGTTCCCAGCTGTTGATATCTTTGTCTTTTCCTTCTCCCCCGGGAACCCCGTCCGCCCCGTAGGAAATAATATCATAGTCATCATGAATCCCCGGAGACAGATACAGATACTCCCTGCCCCATGGGTCTTTCGGGACCCTTGCCTTTTCCAGATATCCCTTTTCCTTCCAGTTCATGGGGACCGGTTCCGTGCCCGGCTTTTCCACCAGGGCGGCAAGTCCCTGGTCGGTTGTCGGATACACCCCGTTGTCAAGTTTGTACAGCTTAAGGGCTGTTTCAATGGAAACAATATCCACTTTTGCCTTGACCGATTTGGCATCATCAGCCCTTCCCATGAAGCGGGGGGCAACATAGGTGGCCAAAATCCCCAGAATCACCACCACCACCATAAGTTCGAGAAAAGAAAATCCCTTGTTATTGTGGAACCGATTCATGGAACATTTATTATTTTTCATTTCCATAGCCTTCTTATATGCATACTCTTTGTCTCTAAAATTCGTTGTCTCTTACGTCTCTAAAATTCGGTTAAAATTCTATCACGATTTTTCACACAGGTAAAGCATGAGTTCATACGCCCTGTTTTGAAAAACCCATTGAATTGTATGGTTATTTCACTCCTTTTTCCTTTAAAAACGGCACATAGGCCTTGTCAACTTCCAGAATATGGTGCCGCAGCCAGTTTGTAAGAAAATCCATCAATTCCATGGACAGGCCGGCTTTTCCCTGGTCGAACTGTGTTTTGAACGCAGTGACTTTTTCCACCAGGTCCTTATGGATTTCTTCATGCTCTGCACGGTCCGGGTAATCATGGGCTGCAAACAATTCTTCCTCATGGGTGAAATGGGATACAGTATAATCGGCCAGCTCTGTCAGTATCTTACCGGATTCTTTGGCCCCGGTTCTGGATTTCAATGCCCGGTGCAGGTGGTTGACCATGCGCACCAGTTCTTTGTGCTGTTCATCAATGCTGTTAATGCCCAGCTTGAATTCATCTCCCCAGGGCATCAGGTCTGGAATGTTTTGGGAACTTTCAGGGGTGTCTTTTGTATCTTCTTTTAGGCTCGACACCTTGAAAACACCGATCATGTTTCTGAGCTTCGCTGACAGGTCTGACAGGTCCCGGGCATTTTTTCTCATGTGATCACTGCGCTGGGCCATTTCATCAGACACCTGGTGCACCTGGGAGATATCAGTGGCAATCTCCGAGGATACCCGGGAACTCTGGGCCACATTTTCATTGACTTCGCCGATGCCGGCAGCGGCCTGCTCTATGTTTTGGGCTACCTGTGT
>JAWOEP010000491.1:0-3815 GCA_046482705.1 Desulfotignum sp. | reverse complement strand
TTGCAGTTGTCGTAAATGGCGCACAGCCCCTGGAGGGTGGTCCTGATATCATTGAACTGGATATCCTGGGAATGCAGGGACCGGCCCGAGGTCTGGATATGGTATTTGAGTTTCTGGGATTTGTCATTGCCTTTGTACTTGTACCGCATGGCAATGGCCCAGATGCGGCGGGCCACCCGGCCGATGACCGTGTATTCCGGATCCATGCCGTTGGAAAAGAAAAACGACAAAGACGGGGCAAAATCGTCGATATCCATGCCCCGGGACAGGTAGTATTCCACATAGGTGAACCCGTTGGCCAGGGTCAGGGCCAGCTGGGTGATGGGATTGGCGCCGGCCTCGGCAATGTGATACCCGGAAATGGACACGGAGTAAAAATTTTTCACCTGGTGGTCGATAAAATACTGCTGGATATCCCCCATCATTTTCAGGGCGAACTCGATGGAAAAAATACAGGTGTTCTGGCCCTGGTCTTCTTTGAGGATATCTGCCTGGACCGTTCCCCGCACCGTGGACAAAGCAAAGGCCTTGATCTCTTCTGCTTCCTGTTCTGTGGGTTTTCTGTTGTTTTCCGCTTCGAATTTTTCCATCTGCTGGTCAATGGCCGTGTTCATGAACATGGCCAGCATCATGGGGGCCGGGCCGTTGATGGTCATGGACACCGAGGTGTTGGCAGCGCACAGGTCAAACCCGTGGTACAGGAGTTTCACATCATCCAGGGTGCAGATGCTCACCCCGGAGGTGCCGATCTTGCCGTAGATGTCGGGCCGGCGGTCCGGATCAAACCCGTACAGGGTGACCGAGTCGAATGCGGTGGACAGGCGTTTGGCAGGATATGATGCAGACAGCAGCTTGAACCGGCGGTTGGTATCGGCCGGTCCGCCTTCCCCCGCAAACATCCGGGTGGGGTCTTCATCAGCGCGCTTCAGGGGAAACACCCCGGCGGTATAGGGAAAACTCCCGGCAAAATTTTCTTTGCGCATCCACTGGAACTGGTCTCCGGGATCGGAAAACCGGGGCCGGGCAATTTTGGGAATCTTTGAGTGGGACAGGGATCTGGTATACAGGGGCACCCGGAACTCTTTGTCTCTGACCTGGTAGACCAGTTCATCGTTTTCACAGGCTGCCGCACTTTTTGTGTAATGGGAGATCAGCTCCTGTGTTTCCGGGTCCACCGTATCTGCGGCTGCATCCACCGCTTCTTTCAGGCCGGCAAGCACCTGGTCCATGTCATTGTTCTGTGTGTCAAGCTGTTCCACGGCAGCTGTCAGGTGCCAGTGCCGGCGGACCGCTTCTGCCTGGTCCCGGGTGGTCTTATGATATTCTCTGACGGTGTCGGCGATTTCCGCCAGGTACCGGGTACGCTCTCCCGGAATAATAATGGTCTTGGATGAGGATTCCTTGACATCTGTTCTGGGGATGGACGAGGTATACTGGATACCTTTTCTCTCGTTTATGAGATCCAGCAGGGCATGGTAGAAAGCGGTGAGGCCGTCATCATTGAATTTGGAGGCAATGGTACCGTACACCGGCATCTCTTTGGGATCTTTGTCCCAGGCCTTGCGGTTGCGCTGGACCTGTTTTCTCACATCCCGGATGGCATCTTCCGCCCCTTTTTTCTCATATTTGTTCACCACAACGATGTCAGCATAATCCAGCATATCGATTTTTTCCAGCTGGGACGGGGCACCGAATTCCGCGGTCATCACATAGATGGACATGTCCACAAGATCCACCACCCGGGAATCCCCCTGTCCGATGCCCGCGGTTTCCAGCAGGACCATGTCAAACCCGGCCGCCTTGACCACCGAAAGAACCTGGGGCAGGGACTCGGGCAGCTCTGCCTGGGACATTCTGGTGGCCAGGGACCGCATGTAGACCCTGTCCGTGTCAATGGCGTTCATGCGGATACGGTCTCCGAGAAGGGCGCCCCCGGTTTTGCGCCGGGAGGGGTCACAGGAGATGACCGCAATATTCACATCTGTCAAATCCCGCAATATGCGGATGATCAGCTCATCGGTCAAAGAGGACTTGCCTGCCCCGCCCGTACCGGTGAGACCGATGACCGGCACATTGCCGGCATCTGCCAGGGGACGTATCTGTGCCATGATTTTTTCCAGCTGATCCGGGTCGCTGGCACAGGATTCCTGCACGGCTGATATGCACCGGGCAATAGCCGGTTTGTTGTCCACAGTGAGCCGGTCGCATGCCAGGGCATCATAATCCACGCACGGGGCATCCATGGCCCGCATCATGTCGTTGATCATGCCCTGGAGTCCCATTTTTGCACCGTCTTCAGGTGCGTAGATCCGGGTGATACCGTAGGCGTGCAGTTCCGCCATCTCCGATGGGATGATCACACCGCCGCCGCCGCCGAAAATTTTTACATGGGAAGCACCATGTTCATCCAGCAGGTCTTTGATATATTTGAAATACTCCATATGGCCGCCCTGGTAGCTGGACACGGCAATGCCCTGGGCATCTTCTTCAATGGCCGCATCCACCACTTCCCTGGCAGACCGGTTATGGCCGATATGGATCACTTCCGCACCTGTGTCCTGCAGGATGCGCCGCATGATATTGATGGCGGCATCATGTCCGTCAAAAAGCGAGGTGGCGGTTACAATTTTAATGGAATTTTTGGGGGTATAAGCTTCAACTTCCTGACTCATGTCAGCTCCTTTGTTAAAATCCGGGGGTTTGACCACGCCAGACAAAGTGTATGTGGTGTGTACAGGTTTTTACTGGCACATCTGTCAGAAAAAATAAATACAATTTTTTCAGAATATGCGCCCGAGGATGAAATCGGTCTGAATGGAGATGTATTCATCAATGGTAAAATTCTTTTTCAAATGCCAGCGGCGAAAGGCCCACATCTGTCCCAGCACGGAAATATTGTGTCCCACAAGATTGCAGATGTTTGTGTCCAGAACAGGAAAATTTTTCTTTCCCGACATCCGGGCCAGGGTGGTAATGAAAATATCGGTGATATTCAATTCATTGACCAGGACCCGTTCTTTCCACTTCTGGGGCAGAAACTGGGTAACCTGGTACATGAGCAGGATATGATCAGCCATGTTGTCGCACACCTTGAAATACTGGCGGATCACTTCGGCCAGCTGTTCCTTGTCCCCGCTGCTGTCCGACAGTGCTTCCTCCACCGCTTTCTGCACTTCTTCATGGATGGTTTTGCATACCAGGTAAAGCAGGTCTTCTTTGGAACTGACATATTCATACAAAGAACCGATGGAAAAACCGGCCGCCCTTGCGATCATGCGGGTGGTGGTTTTATGATACCCGTGGGCGATGAACAGGGTCACGGTGGAATCGATGATATGGCGCCGCCGTTCCTGCACCAGTTCGGGATTTTTGATCTGGGTAGGGACTTCTGGATCAGCCACCGGCGGTTTTGCTTTTCTGCCCTTTGCCAAAGTGCTCTCCTCTGGATGGATTGCGCTCTTTGTGTCTTTCATGAACGAGCGCTCAATCATATATTTCCTTTTTACATGGATCTGGAGGTATGTCAAGCAAAACCTTGGGAATCTGAATATTTGCTATAGCAGCATGCGCTTCTACGGGGAGCCCCTGGTGGTGTCCTGTGAACGGACCGTCAGCGTCGGAGGGGGGCGGTTTACATACGAACAATGAAGTGCGGCATCCCGTCCTCTGGTTGAAAACCATCCCTGCATCTTTTACCAGGCCCCCTCCGACGCTGACGGTCCGTTCACAGGACACCACCAGGGGCTCCCCGTAGAAGCGCATGCTGCTATAGCAAATATTCAGATTCCCAAGGTTTTGCTTGTCATACCTCCAGA
>JAWOEP010000439.1:0-2763 GCA_046482705.1 Desulfotignum sp. | reverse complement strand
GGCATCGGCAAATACGGGGCTGACATGGTGCGGGCGGTTTCCTGCGCCCAGGTTCCCCGGATCCAGCTGGTGATCGGGCCGGACAACGGGGCTGCCAATTACGGCATGTGCGGCCGGGCCTACCGCCCCAATTTTTTGTTTTCCACCATGCGGGCCCGGACATCGGTCATGAGCGGCAAAAGCGCCGGCGGGGTCCTGCTGAGCATCGAGCAGGCCAAACGCAATGCTGCGGGCAACCCCATGACCCAAGAGGAGATTGCCGCATTTCAGCAGAAAATGATCGAAAAATATGACGGGGAAGCCCATCCGTTTTTCTGCGCGGCCCGGCTGCTCAACGACCGGGTTCTCAAATTTGATGAAATACGGGACTGGCTGGCCATGGCCTTTGAAGTCAGCCTGATCAGGCCCATACCTGAGCCCGGGTTCGGCAATTTCAGATTTTAGAAAATGGGAGATTCACATTTTACCGTTTTTACGGTTGCCTTTCAGGGCCGCCATATTATAAATACCTTTTAGTAAGGAGACGACCCATGACAGAATATGATTACTGGAAAATTTTCCCCAGAATGCCAAAGAAAGTCACCATAGGCGACATCACCGTGCGGGACGGGTTCCAGCACCTGGAAAAATTCATTTCCACCCCGGCCAAGATCACCTATCTGGAAGAATTGATATTTGCCGGGTGCCGCAACATCGAGGTCACCAACCTGGGCAACCCCAGGAACATGCCCCAGTTTTCCGATGCCGAGGAACTGCTGGCACACCTGCGGTCGGACAGTTTTGTGTCCCGGGCCGCAAAAAAAGGCATTGACATGAAGGATGTGACCCTCACCGCCATCACCATCAGGGAACCTTCCGTGGACCGGGCCATTGCACTCAAAAAACGCGGCCTAGGGCCGGATCGGGTTTTGATGATGGTTTCCACCGAAGAACAGCACCATTTTGCCAACTCCGGCACCACCCTGCCCGATTACTGGAAAGAGGCGGAACGCTGCATCAAAAAATGCCGGGATGCCGGCATCAAAATGTGCGGCACGGTTTCCACCATCTGGGGGTCCCCCATTGGCGGGGCCACGGAACTCAAAGACGCAGTGAAATTCACCAAGCACTGGCTGGATATCGGGGCATCGGACATCGAACATGCCGACCATGACGGTTCTGCATCCGCCCCTGAGGTGTACCGGTATTTTTCCATGATCCTGGATGAGATCCCGGACACCTCCCTGCACATCGCCCATTTCCATGAAACCAAACGGGTGGCAGCCGCCTCCACTCTGGCGGCGCTCCAGGCAGGCATCTGCCATTTTGAATGCACCCTGGGGGGACTGGGGGGCCAGCCGGCCAATTTCCTGGATGACCGGCCCATCAAGGGAACCGGCGACTATTATTATGACGACCCCCGGTATGTAGGGCTGGTGTGCCTGGAAGATACCCTTGTACAAATCGATGAAATGGGTATAGAACACGGGTATGATGTGGACCGGATCCTGTGGCTGGGCAGACAGCTGGAAAAAACCGTGGGCCACCGGCTGCGCAGTGAAGCCATTATCAACGGCCGGACCCTCACCGAAGGCCACATGGAATATGCCCGGCCCGGTCTGGCAAAACGCAAGGAAAAACTGGGAGAGGCCCCGGATCAGAAGTTTCCGGAATAACCCATTAAACAAAGGAGATGCAATGGAAAAGGAAGACAAAATCCCCCATATCAACGTGGACTATTTCGAGGACCTCACCGGAAATATTGAAGGTGATGATGACAAGTCCGTGGATGAGGTGGGAAAACGAATCCGGCAGCTGCGGGAAGAGCGGGGCATCTCTCTTCAGGACCTGTCCGATCTCACCGGGTTTGAAGTGGCCCGCCTGGAAGATATTGAAGCAGGCAGGGAAAAACCCCAGCTGGGCATGGTGATGAAACTTTCCAAGGCCCTGGATGCGGCTGTGGGCAGACTGGTGTCGGGCATGGGAACCAAACTGTATTCCATTACCCGGAAAAATGAACGCAAACCCGTGGCCAGATCCGCCTCCAAGACCAGCAAAAAAAGTGTATATTCCTATATGAGCCTGGCCCCGGAAGTCCAGGGCCGACACATGGAAGCCCTGATCGTGCAATTGGAAAAGGCCGAGGAAAAGGAAATTTCCATGCACAACGGGGAGGAATTCATCTATGTGCTGGAGGGTGTGGCCAATCTGACCATTGCCAAAGAATCCTATGACCTGTCTCCCGGGGATTCCGCCTATTACCTGTCCACCACCCCCCATTACCTGACGGCAAAAACCGACAAAGCAACCATATTAGCGGTTCTCTATGAATAAGGAGGTGTCACCCATGCCCGAAAAACTGTGGGAACCATCTGAAGAACAGATCAGATCCACCAACATGTACCGGTTCATGACCATTGTGAATGAGAAGTTCAATAAAAATTTCACCGACTACACCCGGCTGTGGGAATGGTCTGTGGAAAACCTGGAAGATTTCTGGGCCCTGGCCTGGGATTTTCTGGATATCAAAGCCTCTGTTCCCTATGAAAAGGTGATCCAGGACAAAGACAAGATGCCCGGGGCCAAATTTTTTGTGGGCAGCAAGCTTAATTTTGCTGAAAACCTGCTCAGATTCAGAGATGACAGAACCGCCCTGGTGTTCAGGGGCGAAGATGCGGTGCGAAGGACCCTGACCTATAACCAGCTGTATGACGAGGTGGCCAAGACCGCAGCATCCCTCAAAGCCATGGGGATAAAGGCCGGAGACCGGGTGGTGGGGTTTGT
>JAWOEP010000286.1:0-4467 GCA_046482705.1 Desulfotignum sp. | reverse complement strand
AAAGATTTCAAAAGCCGTATATCATCAAAGACCTGGAAAAAAAAATGGTCTTTATCACCGGCCCCAGGCAGGTGGGGAAAACCTGGCTGGCAAAGGATATTGCCCGGGCTTTTCCCAACAGTGTCTACCTGAACTATGACAGTGCCGGGGACCGGAAGATCATTCGCGAAGAGGCCTGGCTGCCGGAGACGGATCTGCTGATTCTGGACGAACTTCACAAAATGAAGGGATGGAAAAACTATCTTAAAGGGGTGTATGATACCAGAGCGGCAGGCATGCGGATGCTGGTGACCGGCAGCGCCCGCCTGGAAGCATTCAGGCAGCAGGGGGATTCTCTGGCCGGCCGTTTTTTCAGGCACAGGCTGCTGCCGTTTTCGCCGGCTGAAATCAGCCAGGTCAATGCGCGCCTGGATCCAGATTTGTTCCTCAGCCGGGGCGGGTTTCCAGAGCCTCTTCTTGCAGATACCGATACCGATGCCGACCGGTGGCGCATGCAGTACGTTGACGGCCTGGTGCGGACCGATATCCTTGATTTTGAGCGGATTCACGATTTTAAGGCGATTCAGCTGATCCTTGATCTGCTGCGGTCCCGGACCGGGTCACCCATTTCTTATCAGTCCATTGCCGAGGATGTCGGGGTGGCACCCAATACCGTCAAAAAATATATCCAGATACTGGAATCCCTGTTTATCGTATTCAAGGTCACCCCGTATGCCCGCAATATTGCCCGGTCGGTTGTAAAAGCCCCGAAAATCTATTTTTATGATACGGGCATGGTGAACAGTGATGATGAAGGGGTTGTATTTGAGAACATGGCTGCACTGTGCCTGTTAAAGCATGTATGCGCAAGGGTTGACCTTGAGGGCAGGCCTGCCTCACTGCACTATGTGCGGACCAAAGACGGTGCTGAAGTTGATTTCTGCCTGGTGCAGGACAACACCCCTGAACTGCTGATCGAAGTCAAGAGATCAGATGCGCGGCCGGCCCCTGCCCTGGTAAACTTCAGCAAACGGTACGGTATCCCGGCCACCCAGCTGGTGCTGCATCTGAAACATGAGCGTGTGGACAAAACGGTCAGGATCTGTCAGGGCATGAAATTTCTTGCGGCGCTGTAGCGTGTTGTGGGGTCACCCCATATCAACAACCCATATCAAATTTGAATTTGACAAACAATCTACCAACGTTTACAATATACCTAAACTTGGCCATATGTAACAAGAGAGGTATAAAATGCAAAATGCTACTTTACATATCAAAGTAAAACCAGAAATAGCCGAAGGTCTGAAACTGCTATCAAAGAAAAGAGAGACCTCTGTTGGAGAACTTGTAAGGCAAGCTGTTTTTTCATGCTATCAGGTTGAGCTTCTTGGACTCAACCAAATACAAAAACAGGCGATTGCGGCATTTCAGGGCAAATATATAAGTCTTGGAAAACTGGCCGAAGAAATGGGAATGAATGTTTTGGATATCCGTACCTGGCTCGAAGAACACGATATTGTACAAAATAATTGTTTTCAGGAAAGCGACATAGAAAATGCCTGAAAAATCCTGGTATTTTGATACTGTTTCCCTCTGTAATTTTTTACTCTCCGGAGCTGATTCATTTTTAAAAATGAGATATCACAAATGCGGATTCATCACATGGGAAGTATATGATGAAATATGCGCGGGATTTGATAAATATCCAACACTGAAAAAGCTTGAAAAATTACTCAGTGATAAGACATTAACACCTGTTTCTTTATCAGATCAGACCAGGCAATTATATTCCGCTCTGATGATCCATTTGGGCAGAGGCGAGGCGTCATGTCTTGCCATAGCAGAAGTATCCAACGGAATTGTAGTAACCGATGATCGTGCAGCAAGGCTCCAATGTAACCATTCACATATACCGTTTACTGGAACCATAGGCATATTAAAGGCATGTGTGAAAGATGGTGCAATAGATTTACGCCAGGCTGATATGTATCTTGATAAGATGATCAAACAAGGGTTTTATTCTCCGGTTCGAAGCATATCTGGAATCATTTGATCCGTTGGGGCAGGCAGCACCGAGATCGCCCACGCCCAGTACTATATTGTCGTTATTGGGGAGGGAGGTATTAGGTGTTGGAGTCGTTGACAAACGATGTGGCAGGATTTAAGATGTGAAAAAATATGGGTGGCATGAGTTATTGAAAACAAGAGCAAGTGCCGGTATGACTCAGGAAGATGTCGCAAGGATAAAAACAGATGGACAAACCAGCAGCAGCCTCTCAGACAATATCAAACCGAAGCCTTATACTTCCCTACGGGGTCCCGTATTTTGCCTATGTGGGGATTGCCGTGCTCGCCCAGGACCGGGTTCCGGATGAAATTCGGTATCTGTTGAAAATCATCGTTGTGCCCGTGCTTTTGTACTGGGCATGGAAATGGTATGTTCCTTTGTCAGGGCCGCTAAAGGCGGCCGGCTCGGTTATTTACGGCATAATTTTCGGGGTGGCGGGCCTGGCGGTGTGGCTGGTTTTGCTGTGGCCTTTTGTTGATATCGCCGGGGAACCCTGGTCGGCATCATCCTTTTTGCTGCGGCTTCTGGCAGCATCTTTGATTGTGCCTGTTTTTGAAGAGTTGTTCATCCGGGGATATATTTTCCGGGTGGCACTGCAGTGGGATGAGAACCGGCGGGTGCAGGGCGCGCGAAAGGCATTGGATACGGCACTGGACCACCGCCATATCAAGGATGTGACCCCCGGGGCCTGGAGTGCTGCAGCCATTGCCATCTCCACCATTGCCTTCAGTGCCGGACACATGATGGTGGAATGGCCGGCCGCCATTGCCTACAGCCTTTTGATATCTGCCCTGTGGATCATCCGCAAAGACCTGCTTTCCTGTGTGGTGGCCCACGGCGTCACCAATCTGGGGCTTGCTTTGTACGTCTATTTCACCGGCCACTGGGGATTCTGGTAGAGGCGGCAGGTACAGGTACCTTCCGCTGAATGTTCCGGACCGGAAATCGAATCGGGAACTGGTGCGGAAACCGGATCAAAAATGCAACATGGATTATCAGGTCTCACACACATCTCACACAAATTTTTTGCGGCTTAACATCAGCAGCACTTCCCGGGCAGCTTCCTCCGGGGTGATATGGGTGGTGTCGATGCGCAGTTCCGCATTTTCCGGGGTTTCATAAGGGTCGTCCACACCGGTAAACCCCTTGATCAGCCCGGCCCGGGCCTTGGCATACATCCCTTTTCTGTCCCGCTTTTCACATTCTGCTATGGGGGTGGACACGTGGATTTCAAAAAAACCGCCGTGCTGCTCAATATCCCTGCGGATCTCATCTCTGGTGCGCTGGTACGGGGCAATGGGGGCGCAGATGGCAATGCCGCGGTTCTTGGTGATCTCCGAGGCCACAAATCCGATACGCCGGACATTGATGTCCCTGTGTTCCTTGGAAAAATTGAGTTCAGAGGACAGGTTCCGGCGGACAATATCCCCGTCCAGCAGCGACACCGGCCGGGTCCCCATCTCCAGAAACCTGGCATACAGCACCTTTGCTATGGTGGATTTGCCGGAACCGGAAAGACCGGTGAGAAAAATGGTGAAACCCTGGCGGGCCGGGCTGGGATAGGACCGGTCCAGCTCGGCAATCACCTCGGGAAAAGATGCCCAGTCCGGTATGCGCTTGCCTTTGCGGATCCGCATCCTGATGTCTTTGCCGGTAAAGGAGATGGTTTCCTGGGTCCCGTTTACCTGGCTGGCCAGGCAGAATTCATCATCAAAGGGCAGGTAGACCATTTCCTCAAAAAATACCGGTTCGATGCCCAGTTCCTTTGCCGCTTCCCTGGCAAGGGCTGCGGCCTTGTCAGGGGGGTAGAACGGGTTGCCGCTGCTGTCTTCTCCGGGGCTGGCATGGTTGTGGCCGATGACAAAATGGGTGCACCCGAAATTTTTGCCGATGATCATGTGCAAAAGGGCATCCCTGGGACCGGCCATGCGCATGGACAAGGGCAGCAGGTTGAGCATGTGGGAATCGGGGGGATACTGGGCCCCCACCTTCTGGTAGCAGCGCATCCTTGTGTAATGGTCAAAGTCTCCTGGGCCGGGAATGCCGCTGACAGGCAGTAAAAGCAGGTTGGCCCGGGCTTTCTGCATGGCCTGGATGGTCATCTCGAACTGGGGCCGGTGAATGGGCTGCCGGGTCTGGAATCCCACAATCCGCTTCCACCCCAGTTTTTCAAACTGGGCACGCACCTCGGCCGGGGTCTGGCGGATATGCCTGAAATCCGGATGTATGGGCAGGTTCAGGGCCTGGATGGTCCCGCCGATATAGTACTGCCCGCATTTGCTGAACAGATACTCCACCCCTGGATGGGTTCTGTCCAGGGTGCCATAAACGGCCAGGGCTTCTTTTTCCCTGTCCACCGGCCAGATATCAGCCACAGACATGACTCCCAAAAGAAATCCTTCCGGGTCCCGGAGCACCAC
>JAWOEP010000127.1:0-3749 GCA_046482705.1 Desulfotignum sp. | reverse complement strand
TTTGCCTTGGCGCATAAAATATTGTTCATGCATGTATGGTTTCATGAAAATCTGTTGTTACACGGTATTCAATGTACTCTTCAGTCTCTATGCCGTTTGCCTCAAGCAGTTCAGGGATCAATCGTTGAAGCTTCTCCCGCAACTCTTCAAAGGTGTCGGCTTCAGTTACAAGACTTTTTACATCCGTGCTTTCAGCAACCAACACCGATGCTGCCTTGTCCCAAAAAGCATGAATTTCATACTCATTATTTTTCATCCTGCCACCTCGAGCATGACCCCTAATAGTTACAAAGGTAACCGATGGACTCTGATTCCATTTTTAGCTGTTACAACTGAGCCCTTGAGTTCAATGGATTTTTGAATTATTTCCGCATCAGGGACCTTGGTAAACCCAGGCGTTTCAAAAATCTTCGATTTTTGGATCCCCTGGGAAGCGCTACCCTGGTCAGCCCGCCGGGCATTACCCAGATATCCTCACCGTACAGGATGTAGGGGCGGAAATCGACATGCCGGGGTTCATAGTGATCGTCGACTACGGTCGGAACGCAGCTCAAATCCAATGTCGGCTGGGCGACGTAGTTCCGGGGATTAGCGTTTATTTTGTCGATGAAGTCAGCCTGCTGTTTCTTTGTGGAATGCGGACCGATGAGCATCCCGTACATGAGAGAAGTGGTGATCGCAAGTGCATGCAGAACGGCAATCGGCGGATTTGGCGGGTCCCTGACCCCTTTGAGTGATATAGATTTCGGTCCCATTCCCATCAAAGAGGTGATCAAACGGGCCGGTCTCACCGGTGATCAGATCGATGAGGTGATATATGCCTCAGGATACCGCACCGGAGATCTGCCCATCAACTCAGCCCGGGTGGTGGCGGTGAAGGCAGGCATTCCCCAGGAAAAACCCCAGTTCACCATTTCCAAGGCCTGTGCCGGCAGTATCAAAGCCGTGACCCTGGCCGCACAGGTGATCAAATCCGGTGATGTGGATACGGTTGTGGCCGGCGGCATGGAGAGCATGAGCAATGCCACATTCATGCTCAAAAAAGCCCGGTGGGGATACCGATTAGGCCATGGCCAGCTTCAGGATCAGCTGATTCTGTTTGATCCTCTGAGCGGCAACACCATGGGAGAAACCGCGGAAAACGTGGCGGAAAAATATAATGTGTCCAGAGAAGACCAGGATGCCTTTGGCCTGCGGAGCCAGAACCTGGCGGAAAAAGCCATCAAGGAGGGCAGGTTCAAAGAACAGATCGTGCCCGTGGAAATTCCCCAGAGAAAAGGTGATCCCAAAATATTTGACACCGACGAACACCCCCGCTTCGGCACCACCATTGAAGCACTGCAAAAACTTAAACCCCCTTTCCGTAAAGGGGGTTCGGTGACAGCCGGCAACGCCAGCGGCATGAATGACGGGGCCTCTGCCCTGGTGGTCATGGCAAAGGACAAGGCCGATTCTTTGGGTATCAAACCCCTGGCCTCCATCGTGTCCTATGCATCTGTGGGGGTGGATCCGGCTTACATGGGCATCGGTCCCATCCCTGCCACCCGCATGGCCCTGGAAAAAGCCGGTCTGACCATGAACGACATTGACCTGATCGAACTCAATGAAGCGTTTGCCTCCCAGGCCCTGGCCTGTATCCGGGAACTGGACATGGACATGGACAAAGTAAATGTCAACGGCGGCGCCATTGCCCTGGGGCATCCTGTGTCTGCCAGCGGCGGCGCGATTCTGACCAAGCTGCTGTATGGAATGGCTGAAAAAAATGCCAGGTACGGCCTGGCCACCCTGTGTATCGGCGGGGGCCAGGGCATGGCCCTGATTGTGGAACGAAAATAATCGCGATTGTAATATTCTTATAAAAAAAGGCGCACCTCCTTTAAAGCGGTGCGCCTTTTTTAAAAAACTTTGTGGCTATTTCAGTTATTCATCCGACCAGTGGATGCATTCAGTAGGGCATGTATCGATTGCCTCCTGGATACAGTCTTCATCGCCTCCTTCCGGCATAATAACGATGGCTTTTTCATTATCAGCATCAAATTCAAACACTTCAGGGCAAAGCTCTACACAGCTTTCGCAGCCAATGCATTCTTCTGTTTCAATATACACGGTTTTTTCCATGAGATTTCCTTTCTCTCAGTATGTGAGACGGTATGGTTGTATCTTTTGGCCAGGCCAGGTGGGTTATGCTTCCCGATAACCGATGGGAATGGTTACAACAGGCTTTGGTGAATGTTTTACCACTTTTTCGGTAACACTGCCGAAATGAAAATTACCCTGTCTGCCATGGGTGGCCATAACAACAAGATCAATTTCTTCTTTTTCAATCATTTTCAAAATTTCTTCTGCAGGATTTCCAATTGCAGTATGCTTTATATACAGCGGACATCCCTGCAGATGATTTTTGCATATTTCATCCAGCCGCTTTTTGGCGTTTTCTTCTTCCCACTCATGAATTCTGTCTACATGGGATTTTTCAAAGACACCATACCAGGGTTCATGCTCTGCCAGCTCTGGAATTACATACAAAACATGCACCTGTGTCTGATAAAGATCACTTAAGGATTCCACATAAGGCTGGGCAGCTTCTGCATTGGATGAAAAGTCAGTGGGCCACAATATTTTTTTTACTTCCATTTTTTCTCCCATGCAATGGGTGTATACAATTTATTTCTGATGTAACTGCGCACGATGTCTGTTACCTTACGCAAATATATCTGGTTTTAACATCAGGAAAAAGCCGTATTTTGGTAAAAAAAAATATGTAGGGAGGATAAGGCAATGCCCAAAAATTCTATGGCCATTATGTCAGGCATTTTTTTGATATTATGAACAGACAGTTGTAACTTTGTCCACGTAGGCACTGATATCACATTTACGTTCCAGGCCCGAAGCTGCCATGTACCGGACCTTGCCGAAGATGGACCGTTCGGCCCAGGCCCGGTCGTGGACACCGTAGAGCCAGGCCACGCCGGTGTATGAATTGGGGTCTCTGCCGTCCAGAAAATAGCGGTTGTTCAGGGCCAGGGTGGTTTCATACGCCTGCTTCGGGGTGGAAGACCATTCCAGGATTTTTTTTCCCCAGTACATGCGCATGTAGTTGTGCATGAAACCGGTGCAGGTCATTTCTTTCATGGCTGCATTCCAGTAAGGATCATGGGTGTCGGCCTGTGCCAGCTGGTGCAGGGTATAGATATGTTCCCTGGGATCGGTTTCATGGTCTGCCAGGGTTTTTTTTGCCCATCCGGGGATCACGTCAAACGTATCATACCCCGGGGTGTAATTCACAAAATTGACGGCCAGCTCCCGCCGGATGATCAGCTGTTCCAGAAACGCATCCCGGGCATCTGCCAGGGATGCCGGCGCGTTCATCAGGGCCATGGCCAGATACAGGGGAGATATCTGGCCGAAATGCAGATAGGGACCCATGTGGGAGATGTCATCAGTCTGGGGCTGGTTGCTGTGCTGGTCATATTTTTCCAGACGCTCTGCCAGAAAGGCCTGAAACCGGTTTTTGGCGTGGCGGGTCCCGCCGGGGAAAAACCGGGATACCGCAAGGACGCTTTTGTCCAGTGACAGGGTATGCACCAGGGTTTCCGGGTCCTGCACGTCCAGGGCGTCCAGGCCGGGAAAAGACAGGTGCAGGGAGGATTTTTTGACAACCCGGGTGGACAGGGGCATTAGAAAATCCGCCAGAACCCGGTGAAGTTTGGGCCGGATGGTCCGGGCCGCATATTCCGCCTTGTCCGAGG
>JAWOEP010000036.1:0-6259 GCA_046482705.1 Desulfotignum sp. | reverse complement strand
GTCTGGTTCATGCCCCCGCCCGTGGTGGGCAGCAGCACCATGTTGCATCTGGCCTTGATTTTGGAATGCACCTCAAGAAACAGGTCCGGATCTGACACCGGCAGGCCGTTCTCCGGGTTGCGCACATGAATATGGGCAATGGCAGCCCCTGCCTCCCATGCCTTGACCGCATCTTCCACGATCTCATCTGGGGTGATGGGCAGATAATCACTCATGGTGGGGATGTGGACCGAACCGGTGATGGCCGCTGTAATAATAATCTTATTCATATTTTTTTCTCCTGTATATTACGGTTGTGGATTTTTTTATCATGGGCCAGGACCGGGCCGGAACCCTCACTGGCCAGCCTGATCCGGCTTTGTCAACAGACAGTCAATATGCTGCCAACAAACTGCCAATATGCTCAATATGCTGCCAGCATGCTGCTCTCCTACACCCTGTATTCCTCTTCCAGGTCCAGCAAAAACATCCGTTTTTCCTTTACATTGTCAATGATAAAAGAGGATTTTATGACCTGGATGCCTTCTATCTGTGTCAGTTTCTTGTTCATGAACTCCCCGTAGGTCTTGATGTCCCTGGCCGCCACCTTGAGAATGAAATCATTGGCCCCGGCAATCTGATAGCACTCGACCACTTCATCCAGGGCCATGAATTTTTCTTTTATCATGGCCACGGAAGACAGGTTGCTCAGGTTCAGGCTGATATTCACCATGGCCATGATGGAAAACCCGATTTTTTCCGGGTTCACCACTGCCGTAAAATGGGTGATCACCCCTGCATGCTCCAGGCGTTTGACCCGTTCCAGGGTGGCAGGGGCGGATATACCCACAATTTTCGACAATTTTGAATTGGTTATCTTTCCATTTTCCTGCAGGGTATTCAAGATTTTTTTATCGATTCTGTCCAAAACCATATTGCTTTCTCCTGTAATTTATAAAAGCAAATGGCTGTATTTTTCTCGGATCAACGGCAGCAGTTCCTTGAATGTGTCATCAATTTTCTCCAGGAACATATCTATTTCATCATCGGTAATAACCGTGGACAGAATAAACAGGCCCCTGGGTATGTTGAATATCTTTTTGTTGAGCAAAGACAGGTGCATGAGGGTGTGCAGTTCCTCTTCCGATGCCAGCACATGCTCGGCCCGTATGGTGGGCTGGTTGACAAAATGCACATTCACCAGGGATCCGATCTGGTTGGACTGGATATTCAGGCCGTTGTCGGCAATACGTGCCAGCAGTCCTTTCTGCAGCCGGTCTCCTGTGGCATTGATGGCGGCCACCGCCTTTGCGTCAAACTTGGACAGGGCGGCAAATCCGGCCTGCATCACGGTTTCATACCCGTTAAAGGTGCCGGAATGATACAACGGCCTGTCTGTGTTTTCATGGCAGTAGATGTTCATGAACTCGGCCTTGCCGCCCAGCACCCCTATAGGCAGTCCCCCGCCCACCACCTTGCCCACGGTGGTGAGATCCGGTGTCACCCCGTACAGATGCTGACACCCCCCGGTGTCCACCCGGAAGGAGAAGATTTCGTCAAAAATCAACAGCACACTGTTGGCAGTTGTTATATCCCGGGCTTTTTGCACAAATCCCGGTTCCGGCAGCACCACACCGCCTGCCCCTAAAAACGGTTCCATGATGACAGCGGCAAGATCTGCAGCATGCCGGGTCACCATCTTTTCCAGGGCGTCCGGATCATTGAAAGGCACCTCCAGCATATCTTCTGTCATGCCGCCGGGAATGCCTGCGGTGATGACATTTTTCTTGGTGGAGGCAGCCACACAGTCATGTGTGCCGTGAAACCCGCCGGCCATTTTCAGAATCTTGTCTTTTCCGGTTATGGCCCGGGCCGTGCGCAGGGCAAACATGGTGGCTTCGGTGCCGGAGTTGAGAAACCGCACCTTGTCAAACCCCGGCACCCGGTCGCACAGCAGTTTTGCCAGATGGTACTGGCCGTCGGTGGGGGTGGAATACTGGGATCCTCTGGCAATGCCCGCCTGGACCGCCGCCACCACATCCGGATCCCCGTGGCCGTGCACCAGGGCACCATAGGCATTGGTGACATCCAGCAGCTCATGACCTTCATGGGTGTACACATGGGCACCCTTGCCGTAATCAATATGGATGGGCCAGGGCTTGAAATAGCTCAGGCTTCTGGTGGCCCCTCCGGGAATATAGTTTACCAGGCGCTGGTGACGCTCCCGGGAAGCAGGATAATTTTCCCGGTATTCATCAACTATTGCGGCTGCAACAGGATGCACTGACATAATCTCCCCCTAATCCTGATATTTTCATTATTATATGAAAGTGTTAAGTTTTAAGCTAAAAGCTAACAGCTAAAAGCCAGCTTACTCTTTTTTATGAACAATGAGCAGTTCCCCCAGGGCATCTTCCACTTTTTTCACAAACTCGCCGGATTCGATCCTGGCTTTGAGCTCTTCCATATCATCGATGTACACCTTGTCCTTGTCCATGTAGCCCAGGGTTTCACGCACCGCTTCATACATGATTTTGCCGGCCGGACCCAGTTTGTCGGTGCCCCGCAGGTCGGCTGCCTGGGCTGCGCACAGCAGCTCAAAGGAAAGGATATGGTTGGTATTTTCCACAATTTTCCTGGCTTTTCTGCCGGCGATGAGGCCGAAGCTGACAATGTCCTGAAAATCTGCTGTGGAGGTGATGGACTGGATGGAGGCGGGGACTGCCAGGGTCCGGTTTTCCGCCACAAGGGAGGTGGTCATGAACTGGCCGCCCATCAGGCCCATGCGGACCCCGGTATCTTCTTTGCACAGAAACGGGGGCAGCCCGGTGCTGTTGGACGGATCCAAAAACCGGTCGATGCGCCGGTCCGACACCACCCCGATATTGACCATGGAGATCCCTAAGCAGTCCATGGCAAAGGAGATGGGCTGGCCATGGAAATGGCCGTTGTGGATAAAGGTGTCGAATTCAGTGAAAATCAAAGGATTGTCATTGCTGGAGTTCAGCTCCCGGAGCAGCACTTCATGGGCATTGTTCACCGCTTCTTTGGTGGGGCCCACAAACTGGGGGGTGCACCTGATGGAGTAGGCGTCTTCCACAGGAATGTCAGCCACGGAAATACCTTCATGTTTTTTGAGCACCGCCTGGAGCGTTAAAGACAATTCCTGCTCATCAATGGCCATGTCAGACCCGGTGAGCAGTTTGGTCAGGTTCATGGCAGTGGCATACTGGCCGGGGTGGTATTTTTGCTCATGAACCCGCACATCAAAGGGGTTGATCCTGCCCATAAGGGTTTCAATGGCAAAGGCTGCAATGATATCGGAATTTTTCAAGGTGTTGGTGGCTTCTGTGATAACGGTGCAGGCCAGGCCCACCATGGCGGAGGTGCCGTTGATAAGGGACAGTCCTTCTTTGGCATTCAGGTGCATCAGCTCAACCCCTGCCGCATCCATGGCTTCCTTGCCGGGCATGACCCTGCCTTTGTATCTGGCTTTCCACTCGCCGAATCCCACTGCCGCTATACACCCCAATGGCCCCAGGTCCCCGCTGGTGCCAAGGGAGCCTTTTCTGGGAATCAGGGGAAACACCTGTTTGTTGATCATATCCAGGTAAATCTTGAGGTTTTTTTCCTTGATGCCGGAATATCCCCGGCACAGGGAATTGGCCCGGGCGATCATGAAAATTCTCACCAGGGTGTCTTCAAAGGGTTTTCCCACCTGGGTGGTGATACTTCTTACCAGGTTTTTCTGAAAATCATTGTCCCGTTCCTTGGGCAAAAGATGGTCCACCAGCCCGCCGCAGCTGGTATTCACCCCGTAAATACAGCGCTCCTCATTGGCCCATTTGTCCACAAGGGCTCGGCATTCCCTGATTTTGGGCCAGTTGTCTGTTTTTACTTCCACCTGCATGGACAGGTCGTTGCCTGCCTGCATCAGTTCTGCGATGGTCAATGAATAGCCGTCCAGAATCAAACGGTTGTCTGTGATTGGCATGGTATACCTCCCTGAAATTATATCATTGGCTGTAATGGTGATTTGCAGGGAAATATCGGCAGGAGTTCAGCAGTGAAAATCGTACCAGGTGGAGATCAAATTTCCGGCTTTCCCTGATACAAGGCTAACCAGATCCCCATTTCTTTGTCAAGAACTATTTTTAATTTTATAAGGAGAAATAGATTTTTTTTAACACAATTCCTTCATATAACCGGAATAAAGATTTATTTTCTAAGTTTTTTTGTATTCAAAACCTTATTTTCCCATTGTGCTATTCCAGGTAATTTTCCACAATTTCGCCAAGGAGCGCAAGGCATCCACCATAAAAATGGTCGCACCCTGGAATAATTTCAAACCGGGGCGTAATGTTCCAGCGGTTGATATGGGCCCGCACCATGTCGGGCGGGGCAATATCATCTTCCTGCCCGGTGAGGATAAGCCCTGTGCGCGGCAAAGCCGGAATATCGTCAAAAGACATGAACCCCACCGGCGGGGACACCATGATATGGTCTGAGATATCATATCCGCCCGATACCACGGATGCATTGATCCGGGCGCCAAAGGAATATCCGGCCAGAAAAAGGGCGGTGATGCCCTGGTCGGCCAGAAACTGCAGGGCTGCGGCAACATCGGTCTGTTCGCCCTGGCCGTTGTCATACATACCGGTACTGCCGGCGGTTCCCCGGAAATTGAACCGCAGGGTGGCAAACCCTTTTTTTGCAAAACTATCGGTCATCTGCATCACCACCGGATTGTCCATATTCCCGCCGTAAAGGGGGTGGGGGTGCGTGATCACAACTCCCCGGCCGGCTGTTGCAGTACCCAGCATGCCCTGGAGACGGATGGTCTGATTTTTTATGATAACCGAATTTTCCATAGTTTTTTCCCCGAATCAGTCAAATGACTGGTGTCAATTATTAACAGGTGCGGCCGGGTGTTTACCCTGCACGCCGGGTGCGGGATCTATTTTTTGGCATTTTTCAGGGAGGCCCGGATAAATGCCCGGAACAGGGGATGGGGGTTGCCGGGTTTGGATTTGAATTCCGGATGGAACTGGCATCCCAGAAACCAGGGGTGATCAGCCAGCTCAATGATTTCCACCAGTTCATGATCCGGAGATGTGCCGGAAATGATGAGACCCGCTTTCTGCAGGCGTTCCTTATATGCATTATTGAACTCATACCGGTGGCGGTGGCGCTCGGAAATATTATCCTTTTTATAGGCATTGTGGGCAAAGGTATCCGGCACCAGGCGGCAGGGATAGGCCCCCAGACGCATGGTGCCGCCTTTGTCCGATGTTTCATCGCGTTTTTCCACCTGACCGGTCTGTTCATCAACCCATTCCTTCATAAGATAAATCACCGGGAAAGGGGTGTCCTGATCAAACTCTTCTCCATGGGCATCTTCCATGCCGGCGAGGTTTCTGGCAACCTCTATCACCGCCATGTGCATACCCAGACAGATCCCGAAATAGGGCACCTTGTTTTCCCTGGCATATCGGGCAGCCAGGATCTTGCCTTCAATTCCCCTGGAACCGAATCCCCCCGGCACCAGGATCCCGTCACTGGCAGACAGGATCTCCCCCACATTTTTCTGGGTAAGGGTTGTGGAATCCACAAACAGGAGATTGACCTTTGCCTCATTGGAGATTCCGCCATGGGTCAGGGCTTCATTCAGGCTTTTGTAACTTTCAGTCAGATCCACATATTTGCCCACAATGGCAATGGTTACACAGAACCTGGGATTTTTGAGCTTTTCCACCATCTCCCGCCATTCATCCAGGCGCGGGGACCTGGCCCAGATATTGAGTTTTTTCAATATCTTTGTGCCAAGGCCTTCTTTGTTATACACCAGTGGCACATCATAGATGCAGTCCACATCCTTGGCAGTGAATACAGCATCTGCCTCCACATTGCAGAACAGGGCGATTTTGTCTTTGATATCCTGGGACAAATAGTGTTCAGTCCTGCACAGCAGAATATCCGGCTGGATGCCGATGCTGCGCAGTTCCTTGACACTGTGCTGGGTGGGCTTTGTCTTTACCTCGCAGGCGGTCTTGATATAGGGGACCAGGGTCAGATGGATATAGATCACATTGGATGCCCCGGCATCTGCCTTGAACTGCCGGATGGCCTCCAGAAAGGGCAAAGATTCAATGTCTCCGATGGTGCCGCCGATCTCCACAATCACCACATCCACGTCATGGGACACCAGGCAGATGCTCTGCTTGATTTCATCGGTGATGTGGGGAATCACCTGGACCGTGCCGCCCAGGTATTCGCCTTT
>JAWOEP010000297.1:0-2644 GCA_046482705.1 Desulfotignum sp. | reverse complement strand
CCGGTTTTCTATTGGTTTGGCAGCAGGAACAGCCTGCAGATAACCGCAGTTCAAATCAACCGCAGGAAAACGGCTCAGTATGGCCAAGCCATATCTGCCATGGGGACTTTCCTTGAGGGTAAAAAAATTGTGGGACATTCCCAGACGATCGGCAATATAGGCCGCCTGGTTAACATAGCCGGAACGCGCATGGCCGACATCCACTTCCTGTAATGCGATAATATCAGCCTGGAACTCCAGAATTTTTTTTGCCGTCCTGTCTGGATTATATCTGAGGTCCATGTTGCGGCAGGAATGAATATTATAGCTGAGTATCTTCAGGCGCTTCATAGTACGCAAACCAATGTTTTATCCATCATTGCAGGTTTTGCTGCGATAGTCTTGTATCAGCTGTCTGAGATCAAGGGGGCGCAGATACACCGCTTTTGTATTCAGGTCTTTGGGCAGCAATACGATGCCGCAGGTTTCTTCTTTGCCGGGTCCTCCGTGGGCACCGCCTTCGACATTGAAAGACAGCGGTAGCTGCTCGGTATCCCATCCGGATATAACGATATCACCCGCATCAGGATGGCGGCATACCGATGCCAGATCCCGTGCGGTCTGGATGGCAAATGGATGATCGTTTCCCAGGACCATGGCCGATTGCTGCTCCAGGTCAAAGCACCCCTGGCGGGTAACGGCCATTATGGTATGAACATCCTGATAGAGCACCAGCGGAATATGCACAGAATGGACCAGGTTCCGGGCAAAATCATGGATAAATGACCTGGACACTGGTGCGGGCAGATACACATGGCCCAGCGGCCCCATGGTGGTTATTTCTATGCTGTCCAGGGAAACCGGGTCTGTTTTTCCCTGGAGTTTTTCCAAAAAACCCTTTTTCATTAAAACCGCTCTGGCGTTTTTATACAAACTGTCCAGCACATTTTCGTTTTCTGCACGGCCGGCCTTTTCCCCACCGGCATGTATTTTATAAAAGGCACTGCGCACGGCAGCTTTTACCGGCACCTTGTACCGGCTTTCGTATGGGATAACCGCCTGCTGCCCGTGATCGGAAAAAATGATGGTTTCATATTTCCGAACCCCTGACTGCCTGGCAGTTCTGCAGATATCACCGATGGTATCATCGATGCCTTTCAGGCTCCAGTGGGCAAATCCGGAATCCGGCCGCCTGCGATGGGCCTGTTCATCAAAGCCCAGAAAATTGGCGCAAACAATGGGGATCCCCCGGGCAACATCCATTTTTACCCGGAACCGTACAAGCTCTCTCAAAATGATGCAGATAAAAATCCGGGAAGGGATAAATACAAGTTCTTTGATAAATTTTTTCCCCTGCTGGATACCCCGGAAAAAATCAGTAACCGCCAGAAAAAATTCCATCACAGTCACAGCAAGAACACGCAAAAATTTTCCCGTATGCAAGAACAATAAAGCCAGCAGTTTCAAAGGATTCAGCGATCGGGCAAGAGATTCAAGCGTCATGGTCTGGAAGCAGTAACGGGCCTGGGCCGCCCCGCCGGAAAAAATTGTGGCATAGACATGTCCCTGAATCAGCAGGGGCTTTCCCATTTTTTCCAGACGGCCGGCAAGATGATTGGCGGTCTGGGGATAAAAACTGACATGCCGCTGTTTTTCCTTTCGGTCGATAAACTCAAATGCAGGCACACAGGATTTTACACCGTAAAAAAGCTCACCCTGGAAGGCCGGGGTCGTTGAGGGCATACCCGAATACATGGGTTTATACCCCAACCTGCCGTTGCGTATCTCCTGTTCAAGAAAAGGCAGCTGTCCGGCTTGCAGCGCTTTTTGAAACTGGGTCATGGAAAGTCCGTCTATCTGGATCAGCACCAGACCAGGCCCATCTTCTGAAGGATCCCATGTTGGCAGGCCCAGCAGCCGTAGTGACCATTTGTTCCGGGAAATATTTTTGCGAAACCATTTTACCATCTGTTTGAACCGGACAGACACCATGATTATCCTTTAGTCAACGGGGTCAACGGGGGGTCAACGGGGTCGGGCTTCGGTTATTACGCTTTTGACAAAGGCCTCTGTTTAGACAAAGGCCTCTGTTTAAAGGCAAATTTAAACAAAAGCGCAATAACCGTAATAACCGAAGCCTGACCCCAACCCGCAGAATCAGTCCAGGTGATATTCGATGTCATCAAAGATATCTTCCAGGGTATAGAGCAGTTTGTCCACTTCGGCCAGGTGCCAGTCGGCAATGTTTTCTTCGATGGCATGAAATGTCTGGGTCAGCTGTTGTTTGTGATCGAGCAGCATCTGCCGCAGCGGCGTGCCGTCGTAATGGTAAAGCAGCATGTCAACCTGCCCGGCCAGTTCGTACAGGGAGGGGGGTTTTTCCACCAGGCCGGGCTTCTGGGATGCCAGGTGCCGGGCCAGCCGGGGGTAGGTTTTTTCAAAGCTTTTTTTGTAAAACGGCTGGATGGTCACTGTTATCTGCATGTGCTGGCTCATGGGGTATCTCCTTGTATCGGGTTATGGCTCCGCCTTTTCGGTTTCTCAGCGCCATTCCGCCGATGGCGCTGACCACCACTGTGGAAGGAAGGGAACGTTTCCAGGTCAGGGCCAGGTATGCCCGGGAATACAGGGACAACCCAGGGGATCTGGAGAAGGTATTGATCCC
>JAWOEP010000355.1:0-4632 GCA_046482705.1 Desulfotignum sp. | reverse complement strand
GATGGTGCGGGTAATATCGGTTGTGCCGGTCAGGTAATTGCCGCCGGAATCTGTCAGGAACATGCCGGTGTCCTGAATCTGAACATCGGTATCTTTGGTGGCTCTATAGTGACACATGGCGGAATGCGGGCCATAGGCCATGATGGGGTCAAAGCTGTTTTCCATGAAATCGGTCTGCCGGCTGCGCAGATCAAACAATTTTTCTTCCGCACTGATTTCCGAGACCGGTTCTCCGGCATCCCGGGTGGCCATCCAGTGCAGAAACTCGGTGACCGCCACCCCGTCCTTGACAGCTGTCTCTTTGAGATGCTGTATCTGTACGCGATTTTTCACCGCTTTGAGCCGGGTAGCAGGACCGGCTTTTTCCAAAATGCGGCATGCCGGGTTGACAGCAGAGAACACTGCTGAAGAAACCATGTCCGGATCCAGCAGCACACAGGCATTTTCCGGCAGCTTTTCCACGGTGGAAAAGATATCTTTGTATGATGACAACCGGACACCGTCTGCTGCCAGAACCGCTGCAAGGTCTTTACCCACCTTGTCCGGTTGGATAAACAGCTGCGCATGTTCCAGGCCAATGAGGGCAAAGGCGATATTGACCGGATTGCCGGGGGCATCTGATCCCCGCAGGTTAAAGGTCCAGGCAATGTCCTCCAGGCCGGTCATGACATACCAGCCGGCACCGGATGCATTCATGGCATCCCGGATGTCTTGTATCTTTTCAGCCCGGGACTGACCGGCAAACCGGGTGGAAAAATCCCAGGCTTTTGTGGCCGGCATGGGCGGGCGGTTCAGCCAGACCCTGGACACCAGGTCCAGGTCTGTTCTCAAACCGATATTTCCTATGTACCACAGATCCCTGTATCTTTTTTCCTGTTTTCTGGAAATCATTTGCCCGTCAATGGCCGCCACATCATTTTCAGACAGGTTTTCAAAAATCCAGTCGTGGAATTCAGGCACATCAGGCTCTCCGGATTTGAACAGCGCAAATTCCGATTCCCTGATCTGGGATGCGGCCTGTATCCAATACCGGAAATCCGTCCAGAGAATGGCTTTGTCTGCCGTGACCACGGCAACCCCGGCAGAACCGGTAAACCCGGTAAGCCAGGCCCTGGCCTGCCAGTGGCCGGTGACATATTCACTCTGGTGGGGATCTGCACTGGGCACCACCAGGGCAGCGATCTTTTCGGCTGCCATTATCTGTCTTACAGCAGCCAGTTTTTCAGAAGATTTCACTTTATTTTCCTATTCAACCTTGAATTTATGGATCAACTCATCCAGTTTTCTGGTCTCTGATTCCATGTTCCGGGTATCAGCCTCAATATCGGGGATAGTTTTCCGATATTTCTTTGTTTGCCTGGCTGACTTTTTATCGGTTTCTTTGTTGTAATCATCCATATGGATTTTCATAATTTTGCCCAAAGGCATACACTGTTTAAAAGTGTTTCTCAATATTTTTGTCATCTTTCACACCCCTCTTTTTAAATTCTGCTGTTTGTTGTATACCCTGACCAGAAACTATTATGACATTATAGATTGTGCGTTTCATAAAAAATGTTTATGCATATAAAGGAGAACTTGCCCGCTTATGAACCCCTTATTTGATACCGTCATTGACCGCACCAATACCCATTCCATGAAATGGGAAAAATACGAGGGAACCGATATTCTGCCCATGTGGGTGGCGGACATGGATTTCAAGGCACCGCCTGCAGTACTGACTGCCCTGCAAGAAATCATTACCCATGGTATTCTGGGATATACCCTGGTTCCCCAGGACCTGAACCAGATTGTGACATCGCGCCTGATGTCCCTGTACGGCTGGGAAGTGGAAACAGACTGGCTGGTCTGGATTCCCGGCGTGGTATCCGGCCTGAACGTGGTCTGCAGGGCTTTTGGCACCCAAAACCAGGCCATTGTCACCACCACCCCCATCTACCCGCCTTTTTTGTCGGTATCAGCGCATTGCGGCAAACCTTTGCACACCCTTCCCATGGTCACAGAAGCAGGCCGCAGCACCCTTGATTTTGAAAGGCTTGAACAGATGTTTCAAAACAAACCGGCCGTGTTTTTGTTCTGCAGTCCCTACAACCCCTGCGGCACCCTGTTTACTGCAGAGGAACTCAACAGGCTGGCAGACCTGTGTGACACATATGATGTGATTTTGTGCAGCGATGAAATCCACAGTGATTTTGTTCTGGACCAGCACAACCGGCATATACCGTCAGCCACGATTTCAAGGCATGCTGCCGCGCGTACCATCACCCTGATGGCACCATCCAAAACCTATAATATTCCGGGACTGGGATGTTCTTTTGCCGTGATTTCAGATCCTGATTTACGCAAGCGGTTCATTGCAGCATGCAAAGGCACCCTGCCCAGCGTGAACCTCATGGGACTGGCTGCGGCAAAAGCAGCCTATGCATCCTGCGATGAGTGGCTGGCACAATTGATCGCCTATCTGCGGCAAAACAGAGACATGGTGAAGGAAAAAGTCAGCCAGATGCCCGGCTGCAGACTCGATCCCATCCAGGCCACTTTTCTGGCATGGATCGATATCACTGAAACCGGACTGACAGACCCGGTGGGCTTTTTTGAACAGGCAGGGGTCGGACTGTCCGACGGCAAATTTTTCGGTGCCCCCGATTTTGTCCGGCTCAATTTCGGATGCCCTGCCGCCATCCTGGAAAAAGGACTGCTTCGCATGGAAACAGCTTTGAAAAACAGAACAAGACAAGCCTGACCTGTTGGACCATACCTGTACCCGAAATGCGGGTTGCCCTTATATTGCCATAAATCATAAACAACGGTATAATCTATAAAATTGCCTATAAACCATAAACAGCCTTCTTTTCTGGAGACCCCATGAAAACGATTATAGAACCCTTCCGCATCAAGACCACGGAACCCATCCACATCATTTCCAAAGAACAGCGCATACAGGCCCTGGCAGATGCACACCAGAATGTGTTCCTGCTGGATGCCGAAGACTGCTGCATCGATCTGCTCACTGACTCCGGCACCGGCGCCATGTCCACCCGCCAGTGGGCCGCCATGATGATGGGGGATGAATCCTATGCCGGCAGCCGGTCCTGGAAACATTTTGAAGCCACTGTCAAGGATATCACCGGCATCAGGCATGTGTTTCCCACCCACCAGGGCAGGGCCGCAGAAGCCATCCTGGCCCAGACCCTTATCCGCAAAGGCGATGTCATCCCCAACAACTCGCACTTTGACACCACCCGGGCCAATATTGAATATGTGGGCGGGGTGGCGGTAAATCTGTTGTGTCCGGAAGGCACAGACACATCAGACCAGTCTCCTTTCAAGGGGAACATGGATATTGAAAAGCTTGAACAATGCATTGCAGCCAGCGGCAGAGAAAATATTCCCTTTGCCATGATCACGGTCACCAACAACACCGGCGGGGGACAGCCGGTTTCTTTGAAAAATATCCGGGACGTCAAATCAGTGCTGCACAAGCACGGGATACCCCTGGTAATTGATGCCTGCAGATTTGCGGAAAATGCCTATTTCATAAAACACCGGGAACCAGGCTATAAAAACAAATCTTTGCTGGAAATCGCCAGAGAGATATTTTCCTTTGCCGACGGGGCCACCATGAGTTGCAAAAAAGACGGCCTGGCCAATATCGGGGGCTTTCTCATCTGCAACAATGATGACTGGGCTGAAAAATTCCGTACCCTGCTGATTATCAGGGAAGGATTTCCCACCTACGGGGGGCTGGCCGGCCGGGATCTGGAAGCCATTGCCGTGGGCCTGAAAGAGGCCCTGGAATACGACTACCAGGTTTACCGCCATGCCACGGTCCAGTACCTGAGCAAAAGCCTCATTGATATCGGGATTCCCATTGTCCGGCCGGCAGGCGGGCATGCCGTATTCCTGGATGCAAAAAAAATGCTGCCCCATATTCCCTCTCTCCAATATCCGGGTATCGGTATTGTCAATGCCCTGTATACACAAGGGGGTGTGAGGGGCGTGGAACTGGGATCTGTGATGTTCGGGGCATTTGATGAAAACGGCAGGGAAACAGCGTCACCTCTGGAACTGGTGCGCCTGGCATTTCCCAGGCGGGTGTATACCCAGAGCCATTTTGATTACCTCATTGAAGTGATCAAAGAGGTGTGGGAAAACAAACAGGATATTCCCGGATATAAGATTGTTTACCAGGCACCGTTTCTGCGCCACTTCACCTGCCATTTTGAAAAGATGGACAGAACATGATACAGCGGATATTACTTTTTGCTTGACTAAAAACACCCGTCTTTTTATAGTTGTCCAATTTACAATTAAAATTGTAGGTATGTGTACACAAAATTTAACCTAAACAAAGGGAGTAGAGCATGAAATCATTATTCAAGGTAGTAGCAGTTGCGGTATTTTCCATGATTGTATTTGCAGCACCCGGCTTTGCCGCGGATACAGTCAAAGTGGCCAGTGCCGGGGTCATCTCCGGTGATCTGGCACCCTATGGTATTTCAGCCCTCAGGGGGGTGGAAATAGCGGTGGATGATCTCAATGCCAAGGGCGGCATTTTGGGCAAAAAAATTGAATTGCTGGTGGGAGATGATGTGTGCAAGCCTGAAGTTGCCGTAAACATCGCCACCAAAC
>JAWOEP010000269.1:0-6854 GCA_046482705.1 Desulfotignum sp. | reverse complement strand
TCTCCCGGTATTGTCCAATTCAAGGTACTGGATATTATTAATATTTTTAATGCCGGCCACTTCCCCGGAAACTGTTGCAGACGCGGTTTGGGAAGCGGTGTCAACACCATAGTAGTACAACCCGTCAGGCACTGGCGCACCCGCATCTGACAGGCCATCCCAGTCAACGGTATTGTCACCCTCCCGGGTATCTTCGGCATCCAGCGCAATGGTGCGCACAATCTGGCCATATCCATCCATGATATGCACAACAGCCGCTTCCTGTGCTTCAAGCGCAAACCCGAGTCCTGTCCCGGATACCTCACTGTTTTCAACCTGCACCACAGGGTTGTCCGATGTGATGGTCTGGCCCAGATATCCGAGTATGGACTCATTTTCCGTGCTGCTGTCTGTTTCAGCGCCATTGCCTGCAACAAAGGTGACTGCGTCAGGAGATAACATGGCACCCTGGACCACCAGGTAAGGGTTGCCGTTTTTATAGGCAATCCCTTCCACAATGCCTGACACTTCAGAGGGGATTTCGGTGAAACCGAACCCGGAATTGGCACTCACGGAATAGGTGTAAGATCCGTCTGCCACCTGTTTTCCCTGGCTGTCTTTTCCATCCCAGGAAATGGAATGGGTACCGGCTTCCTGCTGGCCCTGAACAATGGTTTTAACGGTTTTTCCCTGGTCATTGGTTATGGTTATTATCACATCAGAAGGTTCAGACAGATCATATACCCCGCCGCTGGCAAACCCCTGTTCCACATCAATGGCATTCACATGGCCGGTTACCTGTCTGCCGATAAAATCCACAGCATTGGCGCTGGATTTATCGGAAAAAGATCCAGCCAGATTATCCATTGATTTGTTCATATAGATCAATTGTTCCAGCTGGGAAAACTGGGCCAGCTGGGCGGAAAAATCTGTTCCTTCCATGGGGTTCAGAGGATCCTGGTTTTCCAGCTGGGCCACCAGCATGGTCAAAAAGGCATCCTGGCCCAGGGCATCATCTTTTTCCGCTTTTTCTTTTTCATGGGGAACATAAGAACTGGACAGATCTTCCAGAACTGCAGTGCCTGTAGATGATATGGTCATGAAACTTTCTCCTTATATTTTTACCGCAGCAGCCTAAGCAACATAGTGCAAAGACCCGTTTTGCATAAATAATGACGTATCCTGATCAAGACCCTGGATCTCATTTTGTGACAAAATGGTCTGGTCATTATTTTCTTTGTTCTGTTTTTTACCGCCGGCACTGTTGAACTGGTTTTTTGCATCTGCCATGGACTGCCTGAAATTGCTGTTCATATCCACATCAAAACTTTCCAGGCTGATGCCGGCACTGGACAGGACCGTGCGCAGCTCGTTCACATTGGCGGTCAGCATTTCTCTGGCTGCATGGGTCTCCGTGATGATGCTGACTTTCATGGAGTTGCCGGTATTATCGATATGCATCACCAGGCGGCCCAGCTCCGGGGGTTTGAGCTGAATTTTCAAACTGTTTTCCCCCTGGCTGATGGCCCGGACCAGGCTTTTTCCCACCTGGTGGGTCACATAGTTGGGCAGATTTTTAAAACTGTTTTTTGTCTTTAAAAATTCCAGGCCTGCCAGGGAATCCTTTGGTTTCACATCACCGCCGGACAACTGGTTCTGGTCATTTGCCCGGGATGTAAATGATTTTGCCGGCCTGGTGTTTTCCTGCTGAAACCCGGACCGGTTTTCACTTCCGCCCTTGAACCTGCCGGACAAAAGTGCCTGGATTTCCTTTAATGTCTGTTCCGATTTCACTTCCGGATCAAGGAATGCCATGTCCAGCTGGCCTTTGGAAAGATCTGCCTGCTTTTGAAAGCTGCCTGATGCGCCATTGAAATTGTTTTTCATGAATTCCTGAACAAATTCCGCCTGGGATGCGCCTGCCTGCACAAAACCTGCCTGGAGAATACTTTCCCGGACAGCATTAGCCTGACTGATATCTGATTGGGATGCACCTGCCTGGAGAATGCTTTCCAAAGCAGCGCCTGGCTGGCTGATATCTGCTCGGGAAGCAGATATGTGAGAATTTATAGATTGGAGGTTAGCTGCAGGGCTATTGGAAAATTTTGATTCCCGGACCTGAAGATCCAGATGTTTGAACAACGACGAAACCAAATCAGAAAAGGAAGTTTCTCCGCCTTGGACTGCACTGCTTGTCAGGGTTTTACCGGGGTCTCCACTGAACAGGCTGTTTTTTTCCACTTGTTTATTTGCAAATGCTTCAAAAGCCGCTGTCAGGTCTTTGAGGAAAATGGTATCTGTACCAGCGGTATTGGTTTGGGGCAACTTCATTCCCAGAGAATCCAGCAGAGAAAAAATACTGTTATCTGCTTTGTCTGCTGTCTTTATAGAAAAGGATGTCTGCGTATAAACCGATTTTTTCTCAAGTTCCTTAAGGTTTTCAATGATTTGATTCAGGCTGATAAAGGAACCGGGCCGTTCTGCCTCTGACAGGATAGTACTGATGGTATCTTCCGGGATGGCAAACAGCTGGAGCACAGAGATTATAAAGGGTTGTGCAGAGCTTTCCAGCAGGGTTTCTTCTTTGCTTTCTTCCGGAGAATCTGCAGGCAGCTGGAACAGATGGTCCATTACCTCGTCCATGGAAATCTTCCGGGAGCCGGTCTGGGACAAGTCTGCCATAAGCTCTTCAAGATCGTGTTTGTTAAATCCTGCTTTTTCCAGCAATCCCGCCAGAATAGCAAGACCTTCAGGGTTTATGGATATGTTTTGTATATTTCCCTCAGACAACTGCAACAGCATCTGATGCAATTTTTCCACAAACGCCCTGCCCGTTTCTCCTGACAGATAATCAGAAAAAATCTTTTCCAGTTTACTCACATCCAGGCCCTGACCATCCAGGCCTTTTTTGCTGTCTGACATCATTTTTGAAAGGTTTGCCTTTTGCAGATACGCTGAAAAATCAGGATGGCCGTTTGTCTTCTGTCCTGACACAAGCTTTGGTAAAAAATTGGCATTTTTGCCTTCAGACGGTTTGGCCATTTGTAAAAACATCTGGTTTATGTCGGCAAAATTCAAGTTCATCAGGCACCTTTCATATTAAAATTGTTTAACAGACAACTCAGCAAGGTTTATGCCAGTTTTCAATTTTTTGAAAAACACCTTTTATATCAATAGGTTATAAATCAGATATTCTGGTTTTTTTCCATGACACAGCCCGGTTCCGGCAGTTTATTCCCAACCGGTTTTCCAGACAGGGGAAAATATTACCCACAGGATCAGCAGATCATTCATCCGGGAAATATAACACCAGAGACACATGGGTAGTTTTGTTGGTGATTTTTTGTTTTTTTAAAATGGGACTGTGGAAAGATGCGGGAAGGGAGAAGGGGAAAAGGGACAAACACTATCTGTTTTTAAAGGCAAGGCGTTCGCTTATTTTGGCAGCTTTCTGGGAATCCACAAAGCTCAGAATCTGGGATGCGGATGTTTCTCGCATGCGTAAAAATATTTCCCGGGCTACTTCCAGTGTCATTTCATCCACAATCTGGGCAGCATCCTTGGGTTTCATGCCGGCATACATTTTCACCAGCCGGTTCAGTTTGGCTTCATAGGCTGCTTCTTCCTGCTGTTCTTTCTGGCTCTTTTTTTCCTCCAGCTCGGCCAGATCATTCTGGATCTGTTCTTTCATGACCTCAAGGGCAGCCAGTTTTTCATCTATCTGGTTTTCATACCGCCGGAGTTCTTTTTTTTCCTGTTCCAGCAGTTTGCGCTGTTCCGCAATGGCCTGTTTTTTTTCTTCAAGGCCCCGAAACATCACCTTGGCAGGGTCAGGGGTTTCCTGTGCCGCACTCTCAGCGTTGTTTTGTGTTTCAGGCGCATCTGTGTCCTGGTCATCCTGGGAAAATACCAGTGAAACACCGCCGGTCTCAAAAATGCAGTCCATAAAAGGCGGTGACGGTTTTTCGGGTATTCCCGCAATACCAGAAAGCAAAAGCATCATCCCGGCAAACAAGATGATTTTTTTATTCTGTGTCATGGCTGATACCCCTTGCTGTCTTCAATGTACTGATTTCATCCAGTTCTTTTTGTTCTGTTTTCAACATCTTTTGTCCATATTCCCGGGCCTGTTTTTCCCGCAGATGGTCCATGGATTTTTTTTCAATGCTTCTTTTTTTCAAAAGAATTTGTTTTTCTTCCCAGATTTTTTCCAAATGAAGTTTCCGGTTTTTTTCTTCTTCCATCCCTGTGTGCATGGCTGCAAGAAAATCCTGGTGCTGTTTGAATTCACTGGCACAGATGCCTTTGCGTATCTTATGGTCCATCTGTTTTCCAGACACAGCAAGCTTTTGTTTCAGTTGGGCTATCTGTTTTTCGCAATCAACAATATCCAGGCGGGCTTTTGCTGTTTCCTGCCGGGCAAGCCGTTCAAGGTACCCTTTGTAGTTGAGCAGGCTCTGGAGTCTGAAGGAAAACCGTTTCATATAGCGCCTTTATTATTTTTTGTTCTCCACTGCGGCTTTCAATGCTGTGACACTGGACGGCAGGTCTTTTTTTACAAACATGTCCTGGTGCAGCACATTGTTGATTCCGGGCATTTGCTTTATTGCCTGATCCACATCCGGATCCGATCCCTGTACATAGGCACCGATGGTAATCATGTCTTCTGCATTTTTGTAGGATGCCATGAGATTCACCGCCTTCTGAGAGATTGCCAGATGCTCTTTTGCACAGACATCCTGCATCACCCTGGATACGCTGGCCATGACATCAATGGCCGGATAATGGCCTTTGTTGGCAAGATCCCTGGACAGCACAATATGCCCATCCACTATGGACCGGACCGTATCTCCCACAGGGTCATTCAGATCATCTCCTTCCACCAGAACCGTGTAAATGCCTGTGATGGAACCGCTGTTTTCAATGTTGCCGGCCCGTTCCAGGAGCACCGGTATCTTAACAAAAAACGAGGGGGTATATCCCCTTGTGGTAGGGGGTTCGCCGGCAGCCAGCCCCACGTCCCGGGATGACATGGCAAACCGGGTAATGGAATCCACCATGAGCAGGACATTTTTGCCCTGGTCCCGGAAATACTCTGCAATGGTCGTGGCCAGATACGCCCCCCGCATTCTGACCAGCGGCGGCATATCAGATGTGGCAGCCACCACCACGGAGCGTTTCATGCCCTCCCCTTTCAGGGTTTCTTCCACAAAATCCTTTACCTCACGGCCCCGTTCACCGATAAGACCGATCACCACCACGTCAGCTGCGGTATGCCGGGTCATCATTCCCATGAGCACGCTTTTTCCCACGCCGGAGCCGGCCATGATGGCCACCCGCTGCCCTTTACCAAGGGTGATCATGCTGTTGATGGCTGCCACCCCCACATCCAGAGGTTCTTTAATGGATTGCCGGGCCAGAGGTCCGATGGGTTTGCCGTAAAGATAATACCGGGCTGACGGCACTATGCTGCCTTTGCCGTCCAGGGGATTTCCCATGCCGTCAAGCACCCGGCCCAGCATCTGGTCTGACACCCCCACCATGGGGGAAGCAGATACCGGTATTATACGGCTGCCCATGCGCACCCCCCTGATATCCCCATAGGGCATGAGCAGGGCTTTTTGTTTTTTGAATCCCACAACCTCGGCCTGGACCTCTTCTCCCTGGTCTGTCAGAATACTGCACAAGCTGCCGATACCGAGCCCCAGGCTGTCTCCTTCGGCGATCAGGCCAACCACCTGGGAGACCCGGCCTTCAGGACAAACCGTTGTTGTCTGGTCTATCCTGGTGGTGTATTTTGTAAAATCACTGCGGGACAAATGGTTCATTTTCAGGACCTGCCAGCATTTTTCACTGCTTCATAAACAGCGTGCAGTTTGGCTTCCGGGTCTGTTGCTACGGAAGCGGTGTCTGTTTCAATGCGGCACCCTCCCCGGCGGACCATGGGATCGGACTTTACCGCCACATGGTGGAGCGACGCCACTGCCTCAAAAAACCCGTCCTTGACCATTTCAATGTATTCGTAATCTTCCGGGTTAACACCCAATTCTATTTCCTGTGGCTGGGAAAGGGTTTTCAGGGCATCCAGAACAGACAGGCGCACGATATCATCTTTGGTATCCAGGCTGGCATGAACCGCTTTTTGGGCAATTTTGAACACCAGTTCCAGAAGCTGCTGCTCATGGGCATCCACCACATCGTCCAGGGCAGTATCCACGGCTGACAAAGCCTGGCCCAGAGTATTTAAAGCATCTGCCGCCTCTTTTCCGGCGGCTTTTTCTCCTTTTTTAAATCCCTCTGATTCTCCTTTGGCAAATCCATCTGTTTCTCCTTTGGTAAAACCTTCTTCCTGTCCCTTTGCAAGTCCTTCTTTTCGGCCTTTTTCAAACCCCTTTTCATACCCTTCAGAACGCCCTTTTTCCACTCCCTCCTCATATCCTCTGGCAAATCCCTTCTCAGCTGCCGTGTCTTCCAGGGAAGTGGAAATAACCTGTTCCGAATCACGTTCGTGACTGCCGGATCCCTTGTTTTGTCTGTTTTTTCGGGTTTCACCGGCAGTTGCGGATTCCTGAACTTTGCCAGGCTTTTGCTTTACGGCAAATAATGGTTTGAACGGATCTTCCTGTTTCTTGTCTTCAACTGAATAAAGGGCTTTGAACCCTTCTGATTTTCCCGTTTCAAATTGTACTGGATCAAACAGCAGGGTGAAACGGTCATAATCAGGATCTGTTTTATCACTTCTTTGTATTATTTCCGCATCAAAATTGTCAAGGGAGCCGATATCAACAGGGGTGAACCCATCATTTTTTTTATCAGACAAGGACATCATCTTTTCCTTTACCCAGGGTTATGGTGCCGTCGGCCTCCAGCTCTTT
>JAWOEP010000261.1:0-4119 GCA_046482705.1 Desulfotignum sp. | reverse complement strand
ACGCCCTGCTCCTCCAGATACGCCAACAACCACTCTAGATCCTCGCCGCCGAAGGTCTCGCCTACGACTCCGAAGGTCTCGCCCGGCAGGACCTTGAAGGTTACGCCGTCCAGCGCCTTGACCCACCGGGGCTTTCCCTCCAGGAACCCCCCGGATCCCTTGAAGTGCTTGCGCAGGTTGTGGACATCCAGGATGGGCTCCTTCATGGCTGCGACTCCACCGGGTGAAAGCACCGGACCCAGTGGCCCGGCTCGATCTCGATCTTTCCCGGACGCCCCCGGCGGCAGTCGACAGAGGCAGAGGGGCACCGGGGGTGAAACCGGCAGCCTTCCGGAGGCCGAAGCAGGCTGGGGACCTCGCCCGGGATGTCGCGAATGTCGCCCTCCGGGTTGGGCAGGCTCTCCAGGAGCTCCCGGGTGTAGGGGTGGCCGGGCCGCTCGAAAAGGCGCTCCGAAGGTGCTTCCTCCATGTCCTGCCCGGCGTACATGACCACGAGCATCAATGGAACCGGCATGGGACAGATGGCAGATGAAAAGTGAGCGTTTGATCTTAAGCCGGGCTGTATATGTGCTTTTTTGTGATGATCCTGCAACGGAGTAAAATTGTTTTTCAGAGGCCATGCGGTTTTTTTGTCCGGTGTATTGGCTATCTCATTACCGTTCATCAGGGAGGGTGTATTTCCCATTCATCCTTGAAAATTTATCGAGAATGGTTTATACACTGCCCTGCATGAAAATTTCCATTATTACTTTTTATTATTACATGTTACCCAGGATTTTCCCATGAGAATTGTAACCCGGCCTGATTTTGACGGTATTGTCTGCGCAGTGCTGCTGCGCGAAGCATTGCATATTGACACGGACATATACTGGGTGGAACCCAATGCGGTCCAGAAAAAAAAAGCAGACATAAAACCCGGTGATATTCTGGCCAACCTGCCCCATGATTCCAGATGTTCTCTGTGGTTTGATCACCATGTTTCCAACACACCGGCGCAGGCGTTTGAAGGGGCCCATGAAATTGTCGATTCAGCCGCAGGGGTGATCCATAAATATTATAAAGCATCCGGACATCTGGACAGCCGATTCGATGATCTGGTTTTTCACACCGATATCATTGACTCGGCCAGTTTGACCAAAGACCAGGTTCTTCACCCCCAGAATTATCCTTATGTCCTTTTGTCCATGACCATCAAAAACCGGGACAACACGGACACAGCTTATTGGAACCATCTGGTAAAGATGCTCGGGACCCGGGATATCGACACTGTTATGGCTGATCCCCTGGTCAGGGAACGCTGTGATATTGTGGTCTGGGAAAACAAGGCGTATGCAGGTTACCTCAAAGAACACACCCGCATCCAGGGCCAAATTTCCATTACCGATTTCAGGGGGCTGGATCCTGTACCCTCGGGCAACCGGTTTCTGATCTACTGCCTGTTTCCCGATACCGTTGCCAGTGTCAAGCTCCGGTATACCGAACCTGAAAAAACCCATGTACTGGTGAGCATCGGCCACAGCATTTTCAACCGCAACTGCCGGGTGAATGTGGGACAACTGCTGGCATGCTATGGCGGCGGAGGCCATGCCGGGGCCGGCGGCTGCACCCTGGAAGCAAAAGATGCCCAGCAGAAAATTGATGAAATTGTAAATATTCTCCAGGCCAATGTGCCCGTTTAGTGCCTTACTCCTCAGTTTTTGTAAAAAAACAAGAAAATGAGGAGGGATGCCCGGGTTGTGGGTTTCCCGCGTTAGCTATACTGGATCGGCATATTTAACTGCAAAAAAGGAGGTAACAATGAATGTTATTATTGATTTGTGTGTGGTTCCGCTGGGAGTTGGTCTTTCCGTATCCAAATACGTTGCTGCCTGCCATGAAGTTATTGCTGAAGCAGGCCTGAAATCAGAGCTTCACGCATATGGGACAAACATCGAAGGTGACTATGATGCCGTCTTTCAGGCAGTCAAAAAATGCCATGAAAAAATCCACCAGATGGGCGCCCCGAGGATTACTACAACCATCAAGCTTGGAACTAGAACCGATAGGGATCAAACCATGGAAGACAAGGTAAAAAGTGTTCAGGAAAAGCTGCAAAAAGCGTAAATAAACACAGATCCATGAAGCAGGAGTAACTCCCATATCAGGGCCCCATAAAATCAGGCAGATGATGCAGGCGGAACGGGCCGCAGCCCAGCGCAGATTCCGCCGCCACCGCAATAAAAACAAACTGGCTGTACCCGGGTGCCACCAGTTTGTCCTGGTACTTGACCACCTTAAGCCCACCTTTAACATCGGCAAAATTTTCAGGAGCGCTGAAGCATTCGGGTGCAAAGAGATTCACCTGGTGGGCATTGATTTTTTCGACCCGGCCCCGGCCATGGGGGCTTTTAAATGGGTGCCTGCTTTTTTCCATGCCCGGTTCAATACCTGCTATGCTGATCTTGTCAACCGGGGGTATACCCTGTTTATTTTAGAACCGGACAAAGGTGAGCCGGTCATGGATATCTGCCTGCCCGCAAAAAGCGCATTTGTCCTTGGCCATGAAGAGTTCGGCATCAGTTTCGAGCCGGATCTGTTCGACCGGGTCCGGCGCCTGACCATTCCCCAGTACGGCAGGTCAGACAGCCTTAATGTCAGCGTGGCAGCGTCCATCGTGCTCTATGAATATGTTCGCCAGCACCGGTGAATGCCCACAGGGGCTTGTTCAAAAGATTGGATGCCGGATCTGCATGCAATCGCCCTGTAAATATCCATGCCACCTCTTATGTGACCCGTCAGAGGTATTGTGTATTCTGGTACAGGAATTGTCCCGGTGGAAATCCTGTTGACAGAAAGAGACAGATTTGGGTATAAGCAGTCCATGCAGACGCAAAAGATCATCCACCATATTGTGAACTGGTTGTGCACTTATGTGACGGAATCCGGCCTCACCGGTTTTTGTGTGGGGGTATCCGGCGGTATTGACTCTGCTGTCACCTCCACCCTGTGCGCCAGGACGCAAAAGCCCACCATGGTTTTGAACATGCCCATCTTTCAGGCATCAGACCAGCTGTCCCGGGCATTGGCCCACAATGCATGGCTGAAAGACAAGTTTTCCAACGTTACGCTAGTCGATCAGGACCTGACACCCGTATTTTCCAGTATTCAGGACAGTTTCCCTTCCGATATCCAGGACAGCCTGACCATGGCCAATACCAGATCCCGTCTCAGAATGCTTACCCTGTATGCCTTTGCCGCTCACAACCGTTTTCTGGTGGCTGGTACCGGCAACAAGGTCGAGGATTTCGGGGTGGGGTTTTATACCAAATACGGGGACGGAGGGGTGGATATTTCGCCCATTGGAGACCTGCTTAAATCAGAGGTGTACGCCCTTGCCAGGACCCTGGGTATTGCAAAACAGATCATAGCAGCATCGCCCACTGACGGGTTATGGGAAGACAACCGCACAGATGAAGAACAGATCGGGGCTACTTATGCAGAGTTGGAATGGGCCATGGCCTTCAATGCCCTGCCGGAAGAAGAAAAAAAACATGTGAACCTGGATGCGCGGCAGAAACAGGTGCTGAAAATTTTTAAAAAACTGCATGCAGCCAACCGCCACAAAATGGATCCTATTCCCGCGATCGAACAGCCGCCGGGCCTCGCATGCGGGCGTCATTGGTCCGGTCGAGCGGTTGGCTCGCTTCAGGGGATGATTACGATACCACCGACCGATCGGCGGGAAAAAAGGGCGCATCGACTTTGAAGACCGGCCATTTGCCATTGGCTATGCATCTTTCAAACAGCGAAGAATATTGAATTTTTTATCCTCTTGGCCTATCGTATAAATTCTATACACCACACATCAGCAACTTTATTGAAAGCAGTGGGAAAACTATTATTCAAAATCAACGAAGAGTACAGGATTTAACGACTAAGACATGTGGCTTTCATGCACTACTCTTTTTCATGTTCAGATGTCGCGGCTATTCCTACAAACAGTTTCTCGACATCTACGTTGACTTACCTCGATTGAACGACTTTCTAGTGAAAATATACTTACAAGCGTATTTAATATTGATTTTAGTGCCCTACGAATAAAATGTTTTAAAATGTATGTGAAATTGTTTATTAATAAAA
>JAWOEP010000276.1:0-2659 GCA_046482705.1 Desulfotignum sp. | reverse complement strand
GGCGTGATCCTGGGCAAGGCCCTGTCAGGCGGCCTGATCCCGCTGTCGGTGTTCATCACCAATGCAAAACTCATGGACATGGTGTTCTCCAAGGGATCCGACGGCTCCACCTTCGGGGGATATCCTCTGGCATGTGTTGCAGGCACCGCCTCACTCAAGGTGTTTGAAGAAGAAAAACTGGCGGAACAGGCTGCAAAAAAAGGAAAGATCCTTAAACAGCGCATCCAGGAGATCGGAAACCGGTCCCCCCATGTCAAGGAGGTCCGGGGTAAAGGGCTGTTCATCGGTATTGAGATGAAAAACGGCAATGCCATGGATTTTTGCCACAAACTGCTGAAGCTGGGCCTGGTGGTCAATGACAGCCACGGACATACCATCCGCATCTCCCCGCCTTTGGTGATCAATGAGGAAGAAATGGATTTCATGGTGGACCGGCTTGAAAAAGCACTTATCGGCTGATGTAATAAAAAATCGCATGTAACCACATCCTGTTCTGCTGCTTGATCTACCCGCCCCCTGATGGTGCCGTGTGACCGGCCAGAGATTGGCATCTAACGGTCCTGTCACACGGCACCATCAGGGGGCTATGTCAATATAGGTGACGCTGCTTCTATATGCAGTCACCCTGTCATACACGTAAATATGTCTTGACAACTTGACAATTTTCTTTTATGGTATCTGTCAAATAAGCAGATTATGAGGATACCATGCTCAACCCCAACTCACCGATTCCTTTGTACCACCAGCTGGCCGAGATTATCACGCACCGGATAAAATCCGGTGCGTACCAGCCCGGTGAGAGCATTCCGTCTGAAACCGTCATGGCAAAGCAATACCGCATCGGTCGTCCCACTGTGCGCCAGGCCATGGATGTGCTGGTGAAAAAAAAAATGATCCAGCGCAGGCGGGGCGCCGGCAGTTTTGTGCTGCCACCGCCGCCAAGCGTGGATCTGTTTTCACTGGGCGGCACCTCCCGGGCGTTTCTCACCCAGGGAATTGAAATAAAAAAAATACCTCTCAGTGCAGTATCCCTGGTACCGGTCACACAACAGCCGGACAATCCGTTTAATGAATCATCCGCATTTTTTCTGTCCCGGTTGATCACGGCACAAGGGACACCGGTACTCAAAGAAGACATTTTTCTGGATCCGGAACTTTTCCGGGATCTGGACCGCATGGATGTCGCTGTAAAATCTTTGTCCCGGGTGGTGGCGGATCTGTATCACCTGGTCCCGGAAAATGGCACCCAGACATTTTGTGTGGCCATACCCGATCCGGACACGGCAGCACAGCTGGCCCTTGAACCGGACACCCCCGTGCTCACGGTGCACCGGGAACTGAATTTTCCCCGTGCCCCCAAAGCGGTTTATGCCGTCCTTTACTGCCGAACCGACCGCTTCGCCTTTTCCCAGACCATCGGGAGCCCGGCATGAAGATCATTAATTTCTACCACCTGTTTATCTCAAGGAATATCACACCATGAAACACCGCGGTTATTACGGCCGTTTTGGCGGCGCGTTCCTGCCTGAAATTCTGATTCCCACCTTTGATGAACTGGCAGCGGCCTATGAAAAAGCCCGGAATGATCCTGCCTTCTGGAGCCAGTACCAACACCTGATGGCCCAATATTCCGGCCGGCCCACGCCCTTGACCTTTGCCGCCAACCTCACCCGCCATTTCGGGGGGGCAAAAATCTATATCAAGCGCGAAGACCTGAACCACACCGGTGCTCACAAGGCCAACAATGTCATGGGCCAGGGGCTGCTGGTGAAAAAAATGGACAAACAACGGGTGATCGCTGAAACCGGGGCAGGCCAACATGGGGTGGCATGTGCCACCATGGCGGCCAAATTCGGATTTGACTGCACCATCTACATGGGGGAAAAAGATGTGATGCGCCAGCGGCCCAACCTGTTCTGGATGGAGCAGCTCGGGGCGCAGGTGGTGCCGGTGACCGACGGTACGAAAATCCTCAAGGATGCCATCAACCAGGCATTCCGGGACTGGGTGACCAACATGGACACCACCCATTATGTTCTGGGCACGGCCTGCGGCCCCCATCCGTTTCCGGAAATGGTCACCTGGTTCCAGTCCATCATCGGCATCGAGGCCCGGCAGCAGATCCTGGAGCGGGAAGGACGTCTGCCGGGCCGGGTGTATGCCTGTGTGGGCGGCGGCTCCAATGCCATGGGCCTGTTTTCCGGATTCATGGATGATCCGGTGGAACTGGTGGGGGTGGAAGCCGGCGGCAAAGGTATTGATTCAGGATTTCATGCCGCCCGCCTGTCTTCCGCCGATGCCGGTTACGGTATTGCCCAGGGATACAAAACCTTTTTTCTCCAGGATGATGACGGGCAGATGAAAAAAACCCATTCCATTTCCGCGGGCCTGGATTACGTGGGGGTGTCCCCCATCCTGGCCCACATGCATGAAAACAAGACCGCCCGGTTTGAAAGTGCCACCGATACGGAAGTAGTGGATGCCCTGAAGCTGACCATGAAAACCGAAGGCATCATCCCGGCCCTGGAATCGGCCCACGCCTTTGCCGGAGCATTCCGGGAAGCGCCGTCCCTGTCCAGAGACCAGATCCTCATCATCAACCAGTCCGGCAGGGACGACAAGGACATCTTCACCGTGGCCGAAGCCCTGAACGATCCTG
>JAWOEP010000186.1:0-3819 GCA_046482705.1 Desulfotignum sp. | reverse complement strand
AATCGGTCACGCCCTCGACGATCAGGTTGCTGCCGCCGAGGAAAAGGCTCTGCGCGAGATCGTAGCCGAGGGCCGCTTGGAGCGGGAACAGGGTTTTCCGGTCGCCGGAGGGATTGTTCGTGACCGTGGTGCCATCGGCCTCCGCGATGTTGACTGTTCGCACCCAGTCAAGGTGTTTGGTCGGAACCATGAAGGGCGAATGGGTCGTGTAGAGAATCTGGTTCTCGAAATCGTCCTCGAGGTGGGTGAGCAGATCGCCCTGCGACTTGGCATGCAGGTAGAGCCCCGGCTCGTCGAGCAGCAGGATCGCTGTGTCCTTGTCGCCGTTTTCGGTGTCAGCCGCAAAAGCGGTGTAGAAGCTGAAGAACCACTGTATGACAACAATATGGCCACCGCCTTCTGCCCTTTTTGCAAAAAAGAATTGATGCCCGCCCCTGCCCTGACCATGGATTGTGATCCCCGGACAACAACCGACTGCAACCCGGCGGACTGATCTTTCCCGGTATCCGCTCTCCTGTTGCCCTGTTCTGCTGCCCTCCGGCAAAGGAACAGGGCAAAATAATCCGCATAAGTCTTTAAAATTCCTGTAACCGATGGTATAAGCAGTATTAAGATATCCTGATGTAAAAAAACCGGCGGCCCGGTGCCGAAGGGACCCAAGATGCATGATGACACCCCACTGGCGGAAATGGTTCCGTATACCATCACCCGTTACAAAAATGAGCAGCTGATGGAAGAACACACCCATGTGGCGGCTGAGGTGCCGTTGACTTTTCTGGTCAATGACCGGGAAATCGCCACCCTCATGTGCACCCCTTCCCATTTAAAAGCCTATGCATACGGTTTTTTGTTCACCTCCGGCTTTGTGTCGTCAGCAGATGATATCCAATCTTTTTCTCTGGACGAAAAAAAATGGCGGGCAGATATCCAGGTCAAAGGATTCATGGATCCGGAACTTTTGGGGCAGCGGGTGTATACATCAGGGTGCGGCAAAGGGGTGATGTACACCTCCATGATGGAACTTTCATCCCGCCATCCCATTGACAGCCAATTGCAGATACATGGCAAAGATATCATCCAGGTGATAGGCTGGCTCCAGCGGTGTTCAGACCTGCATTCCATAACCGGGGGCGTGCATTCAGCTGCTGCCAGCATCAGGGGCCGGCTCCCGGATTTCTTTATCGACGATATCGGCCGGCACAACGCCGTTGACAAGGTGCTGGGCACCCTGCTGCTGGAAAAAACAGACTGCACCGACGTTATGCTGGCCTGCACCGGCCGGATATCATCTGAAATTCTGCACAAAGCCAGGCGGCTGGAAATCCCTGTTCTGGCATCCAGGGGTGCGCCCACCCACCAGAGTATCCTGCTGGCCCGGGAAATGGGCATTACCCTGGTGGGATTTGTCAGGCGAACCAATTTTGCTATATTCACCCATGCCCAAAGAATTTTAGGAAATGGAGAAAAAAATGACATCTGAAGAGATTTTCAGCACTGCACTGGTGTATGAAAAAAAAATCCGGGACCTCTACCGCTCCGCTGTGGAAAATATTGATGACGACCAGGCAAAGTCCCTTTTCAAGGCATTGGCAGATGATGAACAAAGCCATGTGGCATTTTTAGAACACAGCCTGGCCACGCTGAAGGACCAAAAAGATCTGACCGTGGAAAAACCGGTCACAGCCATTCCCCTCCCGGCCCGGGACCTGGAAAAGATCCAGGCAATGGCCGATAAGATTCCCAAAAAGATACTGGGGGATCTGAAACGGGTATTGAATGCCGCCCTGGCCCTGGAAATAGAAACCAGCCGCTTTTACCACGACGCTATCCAGAAAACGCAAAAAGGCCCTGTCCGGGATATCCTGAAAAAATTCTATGATATTGAACAGCGCCATGTGGAAGTGGTCCAGATTGAACTGGATTTTGCCTCCAACAACGGGTACTGGTTCAATTTTATGGAAACAGACATGGAAGACTAAATGCCTTTTGATCTGCTTTCAGCCCTGCCTCCGGGGTTGACCCCACAAATGCTTGCGGTTTACGGATTTCTTGTCTGTGTCATTGTCATGTTCGCAGCCGAACTGGTGCGGGTGGATATGGTGGGACTGCTGGTCATGGTGGGACTGCCCCTGGCAGGACTGGTGACCCCGGCCCAGGCCATCAGCGGATTGAGTTCCAATGCTGTGGTGTCCATCATTGCGGTGATCATTATCGGACACGGCCTGGACAAAACCGGTGTGATGAACCAGGTTGCAGCCAGGATCATAAAATTGTCCGGCAAAAGCCGGAAACGGATGATGACCCTGGTGGCGGGTACGGTGGCCCTTATTTCCAGTTTCATGCAGAATATCGGGGCTGCAGCCCTGTTTTTACCGGCTGTCAACCGCATGTGCCGGCAACTGAATGTTCCCGTCTCCGGTGTGCTCATCCCCATGGGGTATGCTGCTGTGATCGGGGGGTGCATCACTCTGGTGGGATCCAGTCCCCTGATTCTGCTCAATGACCTGGCAGGCGCCTGGTGGACTGCCAACCCCGACCTTGTTTCCCATAAACCTTTTGAAGCCTTTTCCCTTTTTTCCGTGGCCCCGGTGGGCATTGCCCTGGTGCTGGCGGTGCTGGTCTATTTTGTTGTACTGGGCCGATGGGTACTGCCAAAATCTGCCCCTGTTGCAGATGCCTGCAACCTGATGAATCATGACCTGGAATGTACCTATGGCCAGGAGGTGAGCAGGGTATTTGAGCTGGTTGTACCTGCGGATTTTTACACCCGGCGTCTGGAAGAACTGGAACTGCGGCCCAAGTACCACGCCACCGTGGTCTGCATCTCCAAGCGCAGCGGGCGGTACCGGGTAACCGAACCCGGCCGGGCTGATGTCATTGAACCCCATGATGTGGTGGGTATCGTTGCCAATGAAGAACATGCCCGGGACCTGGCACAGGACACGGGATGGATCCTGCAGCCGGGACTCAATCAGTTGTCCGGGGTATTGTCCATGGACCATGCCGGCATCACCGAAGCCATCGTCACGCCCCGGTCTGAACTGGTGGGCAAGACCTTCCATGAGTATGGATTCCGCAAAAAACTGCGGGTGAATCCTTTGGCCCTGTACCGCCAGAACCAGGTGATTCTGGAAAACATTTCTGAAATCAAAATCCAGCCCGGGGATGCCGTGCTTCTCCACGGAGAATGGGAAAAATTTCATCTGCTCAAAAAAAAGCCGCTGCTGGCATTTACCGAGCACCTGAAAGGGGAGATCCTGTATCCGGAAAATGCCGGAAAAGCGCTGGCTTGTCTGGCCCTGGCCCTGGTCATGGCCCTGGGCTTCAATATCCAGCTGTCCATTTCCCTGCTGACCGGGGCTGTCTCCATGGTGCTCACCCGGGTGATGACCCTGGATGAAGCCTATCAGAGCGTGGACTGGATGACGGTATTTCTGCTGGCAGGGCTCATCCCTCTGGGCATTGCCTTTGAAAAAACCGGGGCTGCCGGATTTCTGGCCTCGGGCCTGACCCTTCTGCTGCATGATTTTTTGACCCCGGTTACCCTGTTCCTGCTGGTGGGGGGTCTGACATCCGCGTTTACCCTTTTTGTTTCCAACATCGGGGCCACCGTGCTCATGATTCCTCTGGCCATGAACATGGCGGTGCAGTGCCAGGCCGATCCCAGGATAGCTGCCATGCTGGTGGCCATTGCCGCATCCAACACCTTTGTACTGCCCACCCACCAGGTCAACGCCCTGATCATGCGTCCCGGTGGATACCAGGTTAAAGATTATGTGCGGGCCGGTACCGGCATGACCATTATTTTCATGGTGGTGG
>JAWOEP010000134.1:0-2796 GCA_046482705.1 Desulfotignum sp. | reverse complement strand
GAAAGCATTGTTTTTCCACATCAAAGCTGGAGATCGGAACAATACAGGACCGTGATCATTGATATCCGCGGGCGCAAAAAAATGGAGAAAGAACGCGAAGCTTTGCGGATACGGCTTCATCAGAGCCATAAGATGGAGTCCATCCGCACCATTGCCGGCGGTATTGCCCATGATTTCAACAATATTCTTTTCATTATAACCGGGAATGTTGATCTGGCGGTTGCAGAAACCCGGGATTGGCATCCTGTCCTTCCCAAGCTCGAAAGGATCAAGACCGCTGCCGTTCGGGCGGCAGGAATTGTTAAACTGCTTCTCAGCTTCAGCCAGACCTCCGACGAAAAAAAATTCCCCATGGATGTGATTTCCGTGATCAAGGATGCGCTTATTTTACTGCGGGCATCCATCCCTACCACCATCGACATTTATACAAAATTCCCGGATGGGGCGGTGATGATTCTTTCGGACAAGATCCAGATCGGCCAGATCATGATGAACTTATGCACCAATGCCTCCCAGGCAATGGAGGAAACCGGGGGGTTTCTTGAGATCGGGGTGGGAACCCGGTTTTTGCAGGAAGGGGCTGCTGATGAATGTCCGGCCGGAAATTATGCCGAGATTACGGTGAAAGACAACGGCCCTGGAATTGATTACAGCATCCTGGACCGTATTTTTGACCCCTATTTTACCACCAGGGAGATTGGAAAAGGTTCAGGCCTGGGACTGGCGGTTGTTTACACCATTGTTAAAAATCACAAAGGGACCATTACCATTCAAAACCGGCCGGAAGGCGGGGTCCTGGTTACGATACTTTTTCCGATGGTGGACCAGAAACCGGAGGAAAAAATCGAACCCATGGATGAATCCTGCCATGGCACGGAGCGAATCCTTTTTGTGGATGATGAGGAAAGCATTACGGCGATGGCCCTGGAATCATTGAAAATGTTTGATTACAGGGTCGAGGCCATGTCGGACCCGGAAGATGCCCTGGCGGTATTTACCTTGAACCCCGACTATTTTGATGTGGTCATCACCGATATGACCATGCCCAAGATGACCGGTGCCAGACTCGCGGAAAAATTAATCAGGATCCGGCCCGACATCCCCATTGTTCTCTGCACAGGCCACAGTTCCCTGATTGATGAGGAAAAAGCCCGGCAGCTCGGGATTGCGGCCTACATGATGAAACCGGTATCCATGGTAAAAATTGCAAAAACCATACGAAAACTGATGGATTAAAAAAATGCAAAAAGCTTATATAAAAGCGTTTGACGATGTGCTGGAGTCGGTGCGTGAGCCGCTTCTGGTGCTGGATACCAGCCTTAAAGTGGTCAGCGCCAATCCTTCTTTTTACAAGCATTTCCACGTCACTCCGGAAAACACGGAAGGTGCATTGATCTATGACCTTGGCAACGGGCAATGGAATATTCCCAGGCTCAAAGAATTGCTGGAAAAGGTTCTGCCCCGGAACGCGGTATTCAATGATTTTGAGGTGGAGCATTCTTTTGAAAATATCGGTCCGAAGATCATGCATTTGAATGCCAGAAAAATCCACCAGAAATCCAGCGATGCCCAGCAGATTCTTCTGGCCTTTGAGGATGTGACCGAGCGGGAATACTATAAACGCAATCTTGAAATCATTGTTGAAACCCGTACATCTGAACTTGCCAAGGCCAGAAAGACTGCGGAAAAAGAAAAGGAAACCGCAGAAGAAGCCCTGTTGGAAATACAAAAGCTCAAAAAACAGCTGGAAGGGGAAAAAGCGTATCTGACCGAAGAGATCAAACTGGAACATAACCATGAAAATATTATCGGTAAAAGCGATGCACTCAAATATGTGCTTTATAAAGTTGAACAGATTGCCGCCACCAATACCACGGTACTGGTTCTGGGTGAAACAGGAACCGGAAAGGAACTTGTGGCCAGGGCTGTTCACCACACCAGCCCCCGCAAAAAAAGGGCCCTGGTAAAAATCAATTGTGCGGCATTGCCGGCAAACCTGATTGAAAACGAATTGTTCGGTCATGAAAAAGGGGCTTTTACCGGTTCCGGGGCCAGGCAGCTGGGACGGTTCGAGGTCGCAAACGGGGCCACGCTTTTTCTGGATGAAATCGGAGAACTGCCCCTGGAATTGCAGGCCAAACTGCTTCGCGTGATCCAGGACGGTGAATTTGAACGTCTGGGCAGCTCCCATACCATAAAGGTGGACGCCAGAATCATTGCCGCCACCAATAGAAATCTTGAAAAAGAAGTAGAAAAAGGCAACTTCCGGGAAGATCTCTGGTACCGGCTGAATGTTTTTCCCATTACCATGCCGCCTCTTCGGGAACGGACAGATGATATCCCGCTGCTGGTGGCCTTTTATGTCGAAAAGATTGCCAGGCGCCTGGGCAAAGATACCCCAATTGTTCCCAAACTCATGATGGACGCGCTTCTGCATTATCACTGGCCGGGAAATGTCCGGGAACTGGAAAATATTCTGGAGCGTGCCGTCATCATCTCGTCAGGCCCGAAACTGCGCATGGTGGATGATTTTGACAAGCCTTTGGCCGGTTTATGCAATACCCATAAAACAGTGGGGACAAAAACACTGGAACAAGTGGAACACGACTATATTGTCCAGGTTCTGGAACAGACAAACTGGAAAGTCAGCGGGGAAAACAGTGCGGCCAAGATTCTCGGGCTCAACCGCAGCACCCTGCGAGCCCGGATGCGAAAGCTTGATATCAATAAACCCTGAAAGGTCACATGTGGCCTTTGGTTATATGTGACCCTTTGCCCTTATTTTTTCACCTTCTT
>JAWOEP010000051.1:0-5228 GCA_046482705.1 Desulfotignum sp. | reverse complement strand
GCAACCGCACCGATACACCCCACAGACGCAGCTTCTGTGGGAGATGCTATCCCGGCAAAAATGGATCCCAGCACAGCTGTAATGAGAACCAGGGGTGGAAACAGGGCCCGCAGCGTCTTTTTCCACAATGCCTTTGCAGTGGGGCTTGTGCCGTCGTCCAGGGTCACCGTGGGAGCGATGTCAGGCCTGATGATGGCTGCTATGAAGATATAGGCCATATAGAGCAGAACCAGCAGCAGCCCGGGCAGCAGGGCTGCCATGAACAGGTCTCCCACAGGGATCTGCACAATGGTGGCCAGCAGCACAAGAACAATGGAGGGGGGAATGATTTGTCCCAGGGTGCCGGAAGCACAGACGGTTCCTGTGGCAAGCTCAGGTCTGTAGCCATGGCGCAGCATGGTGGGAACAGCCAGTAGGCCCATGGTCACCACCGTGGCGCCCACGATGCCGGTGGAAGCACCGAGAAGTGCCCCTACCACCACCGTACTTATGGCCAGCCCGCCTCTGATCCGACGGAAAACAAGTCCCATGGTTTCCAGCAGTTCCTCGGCCAGTCCCGATTTTTCAAGGGTCACCCCCATAAATACAAACAAGGGAACGGCAATGAGCACCACATTTTTCATGGCCCCCCAGATACGCAGGGGCAGCAGTTCAAAAAAACCCCATCCAGATCCTATGGCCCCGAAAACCATGGCTGTGCCGATAAGTGTAAAAGTGACAGGAAAACCTGCCAGCAGCAGGATCGTCAAAGCAAGAAACATCCATCCAGCCAGGTATTCATAACCCATTACAGCATTTCCTTTTGATTTTCATCCGGTGGTGGTTCCAGCAGGATATGCAGATTTCGAATAAACATGGAGATGCCCTGCAATAAAAACAGCACATAACCAAAGGGAACACATGCCTTTATTATAAATCGAAAGGGAATGCCGCCGGGATCAGGGCTGCCTTCCAGAAAAGCAAACGACTCCCAGGCAAAAATCCAGGATGTATAAATTATCAAAAGCGCGCCCGGAAACAAAAAAAAGATGCAGCCCAGTACATTGATCCAGGCCTGCCCTTTGCTTGACAGGCGCTGGTAAATCACATCCACCCGCACATGCTGATCATATAGCAGGGTATAGCCGGCACCCATCAAAAAAATGAAACCAAACAGGTGCCACTCCAGTTCCTGGACAAACACAAAGCTGGTATTTGCAGTGTACCGCATGAGCACATCAATAAAAACAACAGCCACCAGAAAGACCACCACCCAGGAAACCAATCTGCCGGTCCACTCGTTGCAGCGGTCTATTCCAGCGGCCATTGTTTTTAAAAAAGATCGCATCTTCATACGCTATCCTTTTAATGGATAACGGTCTGCAAGGCTCTCGTAGTAGGGTTTTTCCGAAATCTCACCCCAGGGGCCGATGATTTTCTGAAACTTCTGGAAGCTTTCATTCACCTTTTTGGCCATGGGATCTGAGGCGGCAATGTCTGAAACCACCTGTTTGGAATGGGACTTTAATTTTGACAGAACAGCGTCCGACAGCCTGAGCAGATCAACTTTATGTACTTCGAGCAGTTCTTCAAGGGCTTTACCATTTCCGGCATTAAACCCCTGGGTGGTCCAGTTGCTGGCCTGGGCACAGGCAGCATCCAGGATGGCCTGAAAGTCAGCCGGTAGTTCATCATAGGCTTTTTTGTTAAAAATGAATTCAACAAACGGACCTGGTTCATGCCAGCCGGGATAATAATAATACTTGGCCACTTTATAAAACCCCATGAGTTTGTCATGGAGCGGGCCGATCCACTCGGTGGCATCGATCACCCCCCGTTCCAGGTTGGTGAAAATTTCACTGGCCGGGCAGAGAATAACGGTTGATCCCATCTCAGCCATGACCTTTCCTCCCAGTCCGGGAATCCGCATCTTCAACCCTTTGAAGTCATCAACTGTTTCAATTTTTTTATTAAACCAGCCTGCCATCTGGGGACCGGTACTGCCGCCGGGCCTGGGAACCACCCCGAAGGGCTCATAGGTCTCTTCCCAGAGCTTGAGTCCGCCGCCGAATTCATACCAGGCTGCCATGCCGGCTGCATTGAGGCCAAAGGGAACTGCGGCAAACCACTGGGCTGCCGGGGCTTTGCCTGCCTGGTAATATCCGACCCCTGATCCTGCCTGTACTGAGGTGCCTTTTCTCACCGCATCAAATGTCTGTAATGGCGGCACCAGTTCCCCACCGGCAAACACCTTGATCTGGAACTGGCCGTCACTCATCATCTCCACTTTTTTGGCCAGCAGTTCTGCTGCATCCTGGAGATACGGCAGTTTTGGCGGCCAGGTAGTAACCATTTTCCATCTGACCTGTTTTTTGGCATGCACAGCAGGTGCATGTATCAGACTACCCGCGGTTACGGCAGCAACACTTCCCATTGCGGCTTTTTGTAAAAACTGTCTTCGTTCCATGGCATCTCCTTTGATTTGGGGTAAACAAACAACCTGTGATGCGACAATACAGTTAAAGTATAGCTGTTTCAGGTATAGCCAGCCAATTGTGCCAAGTCAACCCTATATTTGACAGTACCTGTTAAAAGGTTTATATTTTTAAAAAAAAGTCCTTATTTTCAACATAATAAAATCGCGGTCAGGAGATCCAAAACATGAAAAAAATTTTTCTCACCATTATTGTTATTGCCATGCTTGTAAACCTTTTTTCCTGCGCCACCACCCAGACCAGACAGGGGCACGGCACCGCTGTGGGCGCCGGTGTCGGTGCCGGCCTCGGCGCTGTGCTCGGGCAGGTCATTGGCAGGGATACGGAAGCCACCCTGATCGGTGCCGGGATCGGTGCTGCCCTGGGAGGTCTGACCGGCAACCAGATAGGGGCCTACATGGACCAGCAGGAACGGGAGCTGCGCAATGCTATTGCCACATCAGAATCTGCCAGCATATCCAGGGAACAGGATATTTTACGGGCAACCTTCAAAGGAGAAACCTTTTTTGAATATGACAAAAGCACATTACTGCCCGGTGCCTATGCAGAATTACGGCGGATCTCCGATATCCTGAACAAATATCCCCGGACCATCATCGAAGTGGGCGGCCATACCGACACCAGGGGTTCGGAAGAATACAACCAGCGCCTGTCGGAAAGAAGGGCACAAGCCGTTAAAAACGAACTGATCAGCAACGGGGTGATGTCCCGGCGGATCAATGCCGTGGGATATGGGGAATCGCGTCCCATATCCTCTGACCATGCAATGAACCGCCGGGTTGAAATCACCATTGTGCCGATTCGGGAGGGATGAGGATTGAGGATTGAGGGGTGAGGGTTTCCTTGTTCCCCCCTCACACCTCACACCTCACACCTCACGCCTCATACCTCACACCTCATACCTCACACCTCATACCTCACCCCTCACACCTCACCCCTCATCAATACCGCCCCAGCACCCGGAATGTTTCTGTTTTTTCTTCCAGGTTTTCCTTCATGGGGGCCAGATCCTTGTGCAGGATATCGGCCTCCAGGTCTGCATAAAACATGTATTCCCAGGGTTTGCCAAGGATGGGACGGGACTCCAGCTTCACCAGGTTGATCCCGTATGTGCTGAATACCTTCATGACTGCAAACAGGGCCCCTGGTTTGTTGCCTGTGGAAAAAATGATGGAGGTTTTGGCTACTTTTTTTCTGCCTTTAAATTCTTTTGCAATCACGGCAAACCGGGTGAAGTTCCGGGGATTGTCTTCGATGGACTCATCCAGTATTTCCATGTCAAAAATCTCTGCCGCCATGGTGGAGGCAATGGCGGCACAGGTTTTATCCCCGGAATCTTTGACCTGCTTCACCGCCCGGGAGGTGGCACCCACCGGCACCCGGCTCATCCAGGGATACTGGGCCAGGTAGTTCCGGCACTGGGCCAGGGCCGGGGGCGGGGCCATCACCTGTTTGATCTGCTCTTTGGCAGCCCCTTTGTGGGCGATCAGGGCGTGCTGGATACGAATGGTGATGTCTCCGATGATTTTCAGATCATACTCCTGGAGCAGGTCAAAGTTTTCATGGATGGAACCGGACAAAGAGTTTTCCAGGGGAATCACCCCGTACTCGGCCCTGCCCGCTGCAACCGCTGCAAAAATATCGGTAAATCCTTTCATGGGAACCGGGGTGATATCATCCCCGAAGTATGCCTGGGCAGCCTTGTGGCTGTAAGCTCCGAACTCTCCGATAAAGGCTGCGGTCCTGGAAGCCTTTTCATCCAGTTCATGGATCAGCGCGGTTTTTTTCAGATAATCAAAATCCAGCTGCTTGCCCACCACCGGGGCAATGGTGTAGATGTCGCGCATCAGCCGGCCGAACTGCTCCGGATACAGGCTCTGGGGACCGTCGGACAACGCATGGTCCGGGTCATGGTGCACCTCGATCATCAGGGCATCTGCCCCTGCTGCCACTGCTGCCCTGGCCATGGGACTGACCTTTTCCCTGATCCCGGTGGCATGGCTGGGATCGATGACAATGGGCAGGTGGGTGAGCTGCTTGAGCACGGGAATGGCGGACAGGTCCAGGGTGTTGCGGGTATAGGGTTCAAAGGTCCGGATGCCCCGTTCGCATAAAATAATATCGGTGTTCCCGCCTGCGGCAATGTATTCCGCAGACATGAGCCACTCCTGGATGGTGGCGGCAAGACCCCGCTTGAGCACCACAGGCTTACCCATTTTCCCCACACATTTGAGCAGCTCAAAGTTCTGCATGTTCCTGGCACCGATCTGGACCGCATCCACATATTTTTCCATCAAGGGCGCCTGGTCGGGGGAAGTCATCTCCGTAACCACCCCCAGGCCGGTTTCCTCTCTGACCTTGGCCAGGATTTTCAGGCCCTCTTCTTCCATGCCCTGGAAGGAATACGGCGAGGACCGGGGCTTGTATGCCCCGCCCCGGAACAGGACTGCGCCGTAGCGTTTCACCTGTGTTGCAATGGTCATGGCCTGGTCCAGGCTTTCCACGGCACAGGGACCGGCAATCACCACAATGCGGTCCCCGCCCACCACCACATTGTTGATGGCCACCCGGGAATCTTCAGATTGAAATTCCCGGCTCACCAGTTTATGGGCCGTGGACACGGGCAGAACCCGGTCAATGCCCGGCATGCCCTGGTATTCATCCGGGTTTTTCGTCCCTTTTTTGATAATGCCGATGACACGGCTGCCATTGTCTGTGATGGTGCGGGTGATGCATCCGTCCCGGGTCAGCATG
>JAWOEP010000042.1:0-9757 GCA_046482705.1 Desulfotignum sp. | reverse complement strand
CGGCATATTTTTCCGGGGTGAGCAGGGTGGCAAAAATCTGGTTTTCCTTTAAAAAATCCAGAAAATCCTGGTACCAGACCCGCTGGTGAAAATCTTCTTTTAATCTTTTTTTGCCCCGGTTCTCAAAAAAAGCTATGGTTTTTTCCATGATCTGCCTGGATGCCGGATCCAGATGGTCGTAGGTGGCGGTTTTGGGATTGAATAAAATCATACTGTGTTTCCTTTTTATATGAAAGTTAATATCTGCCTGCTCATACTTTCATTTTTGGTTGTGCCCGCCAGGGCATGGGTGTTATATAGTTTTTACCCGTCCCAGCCGGTGCATGGCCAGGCCGGAGCCCACAATGAGCAGACCTCCGGCAAAAAGATGCCAGGAGACCGGTTCCATAAGAAAGACAATGCCCACAACCGCGGTAAACAAGGTTTCACTGGACATGTAAGCGGCCCCTTCAAACCCTCTGCAGAAGAAAAACCCCTGGTTCATGAGCAGCTGGGCAGCCACGGACACGGCAATGATCCCTGCGATCATTGCCCATTCAACAGCAGATGCAGGAACAATCGGGTGGGAGAGGCAATAGGGAAGGGTGGCCAAAGTGCCCATGGTGCAGAAATAAAAATAGATGATCACCGGCCCGTTGTGTTCCCGCAGAGACCTGATAATGGTGACAGTGAATCCGGCCAGCAGCGCCCCGATAATGGCCATGGCCTGGCCCAGGGCATTGGCGGACAGCCGGAAATCAAACAGAATGGCCACCCCTGTCAGGAGCACGGCAATGCATGCAATCTGCAGCCGGTTCACCTTTTCTTTGTATATGATGAACCCGAAAAGGGCGGCAAAGGCAGGATAGGAATAAAACAGCACCACTGCCGTGGACATGGGCAGGGTACGCAGGGCAGACACCACAAAGAAAAAGGCCAGAGACCCGGCACAGCCCCTGAGTATCAGCAGCGGGATTTTGTGTCCTTTAAAGGGATTTCTTCTGCGGCTGAACACGGTTGTCAGTACCAGCATTCCGCCAAAGCAGCGGATAAACCCAAGGTGCCAGACCGTGTAATGGTCCGGCATCAGTTTGACCATGGTGGACATAAGGGTGAAAAAAAGGGCGGCAGACAGCATGAACAAAGGTCCGGCAATCCGGGCATCCATGAGAACGGTGCGGGTTGTGGATGGCTGCATATGTGAACGTCCTTGAGATTCATGGTTCCGGCCAGATGTGTAAAATAGACCCGGCATCCATATCTGTCAAACAAATTTTGGTACAGTATCAAAAATGGATTGTATGGGAACAAGTCTTTGGGCAAGCCCGGGATATGCTAACTTGCGGGATCAGAGATATTGTAATGGGCGCTGACCCTCTTGAATGAATCCTCAATCTTGAGTTCAAGCTGCGCCAGTTTAATTTCTGAAAACCCAAAAAAATTTGCTTCAGCTGTTATAGAACTATCTGACAGAGCGCTGGCTGGAGTCGTCTTGCTGTTACTGGCTTTTACCTTGTTACAGGTCTTGTTCACCAGTCGTAAAATTATTAACGGTATGTTCGCAGGGTCTATTTTTTTGTCATGATGCTCTTTTGCCACCTGGCAGTACTGTGAAGGGATATTCCATTTTTTCAACAGGTTGTATCCCTGTTCAGCATGCTGGGTTTTAATGATTTCATTGATGACTGCTTTTGACGGTATGAACGTAATTTCTTTTGAAAGCTTGATTTTTTCAATCACAGTGATGAGAAAAAGCTTGCCGATATCATGCATCAAGGATGCAAAAAACACCTCCTGTGTGGATTCCTCAAATCCTGCTTCCTTTGCAACCCACTGGCTCACCAGGGCACAGACAAGGGCATGCTGCCAAAGGTTGTTGCGGTAATTTTTGATAAAAACATCTTGGGTTGCGTACATTTTTTTCTGGCTCAGAATCATGACCATTTTTGTGATCTCATTCAAACCCATCCTGACAATGGCCTCCCTTATATTCATTACCTTTGAAAGGCCCCGGAAAAAGGAGGAATTCGCAATTTTCAGAATCTGGCTTGACATGGCAGGATCTACAATAATCAGTTTTTCTATTCTGGAAATAGAAACATCTGATTTTTGAATTTCCTGCTGGATTCTCAGCGCTGTTTTATCAAACGGCGGAAGGGTAACCCTGTCGGATTCAATAAAGTCCTCAATGATTTCCAGAAATGATTTATCACTGTGCAAAATTATCCTCCAAGCAGTCGTTTAATTTCGGCAAGGGGCCGGGGGGGAACCAGTCTCGGGAGGCACCGCAAAACCTCTTCAATGGTTGTGATTCCTTTGGCGGCCTTGTATATCCCATTTTCAAAAAGGGTTACCAGTCCGGCGCTTTGAATACTGATTTCCCGCAATTCATGGCTGGTACTGTTTTTCAGAACCGCATCCCTGACATGTTCATCCGGCAGGAGCATTTCATGGACGGCTATTCTACCGACATACCCGGTGTTTCTACAGTGTCCGCAGCCTTCTCCCCTGTGGAAGGATCCGCCGGAGAGTTCTTCACCCTGGTATCCCAAAAGTTTCATTTCACCCGCCCCGGGCATGTGTTTCTTTTTACAATTGGGGCATATTCTGCGCAGCAGCCTCTGGGCCAGCACACAATTGATGGTTGAGGAGATTAAAAATGGTTCTATTTTCATATTGATCAATCTTATCAGCGCTCCGATACTGTCTTCCGTGTGAAAGGTTGACAATACCTGATGTCCTGTCAGGGCCGCCTGGACTGCGATATCAGCGGAAAAAAAGTCCCTGATTTCACCAATGACAATAATATCAGGATCCTGCCGGACAATATGGCGCAGGGTTTCTTCAAAAGTAAGGTTGAGTTTTTCATTGATGGAGCACTGGCCAATCCCGTCAATAACATATTCAACCGGATCTTCTGCTGTTATGATGCTGTTGAGCGGTGTGTTGAGATATCCGATGCACGAGTAAACCGTTGATGTTTTTCCTGATCCTGTCGGCCCCGTGACAATGGTCACACCACTTGGTGCCATGAGCGCCCGTTCGATAAAATTTTCCTGCATTCTCGGGGGCATGCCGAGTTCTTCCACTGTCAAAAGGGTGTCCATTTTATTGATAATTCTGAATACAATTTTTTCACCATGGACCGTAATATAGGTGGAGACCCGCAAATCAACCTTGTATTCATTGAACTGGAAATCAATACGCCCTCCCTGGTGACGTCTTTTCTCAGTGATATCCAGTCCTGTCAGTATTTTGATGCGGCTGGCGATATGGGGCATGATATCTTTTGAGTAATCCTTGATATGGTGCATGATGCCGTCGATTCTGAATCTCACCCTGAACCTGTCGTGCATCGGTTCAATGTGGATATCACTGGCTTTTGCCCGTATACCGTTTATAATAATGGTATTGACAATACCCACAATGGATTCATCATCCATGGTCAACGGTTTTTTGTCCTTGTTTTGTTCCCGGATCATTTTCTGGATGGCAAAGTCGATGGAGTCGCGTTTTGTTATGGCAATTTCGATCTCTTTTTTAAAAATTGCCTGAACCGATTCCACAGTGGGTTTGTGAAGGGGGTCTGAAAATGCAACCAGGATTTTGTCTTCCTGCATTTTGATGGGAATGAACCTGTTTTGCATATAAAGTTTAAAAGGGACCTTCTGGAAAAGATCATGATCAAGTTCTATGAATTCCGGTTCTACAAAAGGAAACCCCAGCTGCAGGGAAAGCATTTCTATAACGGTTTTTTCATCAATGACCCGGTTGTCTATAAGAATATCCCCGATTTTTCTGTTGTTTTTTTCTTCATGCTGGACTTTCAAAGCCTTATCCAGGTCTTTTCTGGAAATATACCCGAGTTCCACAAGCAGTGTACCAACTTTGAGATTGTCCCTGTTCGCTTTAATGGCCAGGGTGATTTTTTCATCATCTACATAATCAAGCTCTTTGAGAACCTCCAGAAGGGGTCTGGGTGGTTGCAGCCGTTTTTGAATACGTCTGGCATAATTGATGTTTTCATTTGTAATATAGTTTTCTTTTAAAAGATAAAAAATTACTTTGCCCAGTTTTTCAGAAATCGAATTTTCGGTTGTTTTCGTGTCTGCCGCCATAATAGTTTCTTCCATCCGTATTAGAGATATCGCCAAAGAAACCCAAAGAGTTCCCCGTTATATACTTTGGCGTGGTTCCCTGTGTCAAGAAAAAGCCTGTATCTGCATGACAAAAGGCAATATATCCTTGCCTTGACAATGATGGCTTGTTACCATTACAACATACTGTTTATTCAAAATGAAAAGGACAGACATGCAGGTATCCCGCCTCAGCTTCAGGACATTGCAGGCAAGACTGCTGGTACTTTTGTTGATTCCCGTAGTGGTGATTCTCCTGCTGGGAGGGGTGGCAAGTTTCTGGTATGCCAGGGGCATCATGCTAAACCAGTGGAATGAATCCGCTGTGGTAAAGCTTCAGCGGGCTGCCCATTATATTGAAATGCGGCTGCTCAAACCGGTGGATCTGCTCAATGCCCTGTTCCAGGCATCCGACCGGGATGCCGCTATTATTTCGCCGGAACAGGTGACCGGTTTTCTGCAGGTCATGGAGGGAGTGGTCTCTGCAGAATATGAACCGGCCGGTTCTCCACAATCCTTCAGGGAAAGGGGGATGTCTGGTGAAGGCCATATGGACCGGATGAATGTTGATATGCAGCAGGGCATGCGGTTTTCCCGGTCCAAAATCGCCAGTGTGTCCGGTCCCCGGTACCATGCAGGCAGAGACGGTCAGACCGTGACCATGCGCATCACCCTGTCCGACCCTTCAGAAGATATATTGGGGTATCTTGCCATTCGCATGCAGTTTGATTATCTGCTCAAGGATATCCTTGCACTGGGATGGTGGCAGAGCGACATGGCCTGTATTGTGGATGAAACCGGTACATATATGGCCCACACCAACATGACCATGACAGACCGCCGGTCTCTTGGTGGATCTGATGATCCCCTGGAGCAGGCAATTTTGAAAAAAATGGATTCCCTGTCCTTTGGCACAGTTAGCTCACAAGGCCATCCCCCTGACATGGTGGCAGGTTTCTACAAGCTTGACCAGGTACCCTGGACTATCATCATGTTTGCAGATGGTGAAAAAATTTTGGGCCCCATTGTGACCTACAGAAATGTCCTTGCTTTCGGCATTTTTGTTCTGGCAGTCCTGGTGCTGATATTGATCCGGTTTCACATGTGCCGGATGGTGGGCCAGATCCAGCAGCTGTCCACCAAAGCGGAAGAGGTTGCAGCCGGCGATTACGGAGCGCCCATACCCGTGGAAAGCCGAGATGAAATCGGGCAGCTGGTGGAAAGTTTCAATGACATGGTCAAAGGACTTGAGGAACGCGATCATATCCGCAACAGCTTTGGCCGGTATGTGGATCCTGAATTTGCCAGAACCCTGATGAAGCATCCGGAAGCAGGACGGCTGGGGGGCAGCCGGCGGGAAGCGGTGATGCTCATGTCAGACATCAGGGGATTTACCAGTCTGTCTGAAAACCTGGATCCTGAGTTGATCGTTGCCCTTTTGAACCGGTATTTTTCCCATATGATTGAGATCATACAGGGGCATCACGGCATTATTGTGGACTTTTACGGAGATGCCATTCTGGTGTTTTTCGACCCCCTGGATGAATCGCTTCAGGATACTGTCTGGCAGGCGGTCCGGTGTGCGTTTGCCATGCAGGAAAAGATGCCCGGGGTTAACCGGGAATTACAGGAGCAGAACCTGCCGGATCTTGCCATGGGCATCGGCATTCATTCCGGCCAGGTGGTGGTGGGAAATATCGGATCCCGCACCCGGGCAAAATACGGGGTAGTGGGCCCGGCTGTCAATGTGACCAGCCGGATCCAGGCCCGGGCAGAAAAAGGACAGGTCATTGCCTCCGGTTCCGTGTTGGAAAAGGTGAAGCACCGGGTTGCGGTGATTGATTCTATGCAAGTTGATCTTAAGGGCGTGGACCAGCCCATGACCCTGTATGTGATCAAACCCGGGGATGAAATTCTGCCGCCGGCTTAGGGACCTGTTGAACAGAATAAGTCAAACCAATGGTGTTCAACCATGATGGGATGACAGAATTTGAGAAAGATCCAGATGGTGTTTTTTGATTTTGTTGTTTAACGTCGTTCGGGTGATATTCAATATTTTTGCCGCCTCGGTCTTGTTCCCCCCGGTCTGCTTCAGGGTCTCAGTCAGGGCCATGGTTTCAATTTCATCAAGGGATCTGCCGCCGAGTTCAGACAGGGGCTTTGGGAGAGCGTCATCCGGTCTGTAGTTTTCCATCACAGTTCCCGGCAGGTCTTTTTCCGAGATATATTGCCCCATGGACAGGATAACCGCCCTTTCAACAGCATTTTCAAGCTCCCGGACATTACCGGGCCAGGGATGTTTCATCATTGCATCCATGGCCATGGGCGTGAATCCCTTAAACTGTTTTCTGTTTTTTTGTGCGTACAGAGTTAAAAAATCCTGGGCAAGCAGGGGAATATCCTCTGTTCTGTCTTTTAATGAAGGAATTTTAATATTGATAACGTTCAGGCGGTAAAACAGATCTTCTCTGAATCGGCCGTTCTTTACTTCCTGTTCCAGGTTTTTGTTTGTGGCGACAATAATTCTGACGTCGATCCGGATCGGTTTGTCATTTCCTATCCTTTGAATCTCTCTTTCCTGTATGGTGCGCAGGAGCTTGACCTGCATGGACAAGGGAATTTCTCCTATCTCATCTAAAAAAACGGTACCTTTGTCTGCATGGAGAAAAAGGCCGTCCCGTCTTTTGTCGGCCCCGGTGAAAGCCCCTTTTTCATGTCCGAACAATTCTGATTCCAGAAGCGTTTCATTCAACGCGGCACAGTTAATGGAGATCAGCTTGTTTTTATTTCTGGCGCTGTGATCATGAATGGCTTTGACAAACAGTTCTTTTCCGGTCCCGCTTTCACCGGTGATCAGGATGGTGGCATCTGTGGGGGCTGCAATTTTTGCCGTTTCCATCACTTTTTTCAAGGCAGGGCTGGAACCTGTGATCCGGGAAAAACCGGTATGCAGCGATATTTTTTTTTTCAGGTCTGCATTTTCACGGGTCAGCTGCAGATGGCTCATTGCCCGGTCAATGGTGATTTTGAGGTCATCAAAATTCAGGGGTTTTGTCAGATAGTCATAAGCACCCAGCTTCATGGCCTCTACGGCCTTGTCCACTGAAGAATAGGCGGTCATGATGATAATGGGGATTGCCGGATTGCGTGCTTTGATTTTTTCAAGTGCTTCCATTCCCCCGATATTTGCCATTCTCACGTCCATGAGTACCAGATCATAGGGCGTTTTTTTTACCACACTTATGGCATCTTTACCATCGGTTACACTGTGTATTGAATGACCTATGCTTTTTAAAACTGTTTCAAGCATGGACAGGTGTGCTGTATCATCGTCAACGATCAGGATTTTGCCTTTCATGGTCATTCCTTCTGCCGGTTTTCAAGCGGTATTGAAATAAAAAACGTGGTTCCCTTTCCCTTTACACTGTCGAGCCAGATGGTGCCGTTATGGTCTTCGATGATTTTGTGGACAATGGCCAGTCCCAGTCCGGTCCCTTTTTTTTTGGTGGTATAATAGGGATTGAATACAGCAGTCTGGTCATCGGGTGAAATCCCTTCACCGGTATCTGAGACGGCAAAAAGAACAGACTCTTCTTCAACCCGGACCGCCACTGTCAGGTCTCCGCCATGGGGCATCGCCTGCATGGCGTTGATGTAAAGGTTCAGCAGTACCTGGCTGAACCGGTCCGGGTCAAGATGGAGTTCAGGAAGCGGGGCATCGATTTTTTCCACTACCCGGATGCCGGCACTCCGGGTCTCATGCCGGATAATACGTAATGAGTTTTTGATTAACTGATCCGGTTGTGAGGGACGCAGCTTTAAATCTGCAGGCCGTGCAAACTCCAGCAGTTCCGAAATAACGCGGTCCACCCGGTCAATCTCTTCAACCATCAGCCGGGCTGCTTTTTTATTTTCGCTGGTATCTTCAAACAGGCTGCCGAAAAAACTGGCATATCCTTTGATGGAACTTAAGGGGTTTCTGACTTCGTGGGCAATGCCCGATGCCAGTGTTCCCAGCGCGGCCAGACTTTCTTTTCTTCTTATTTTCAGCTCCAGGGCCCGTATCTGGCTCAAATCTTTTAAGATAAAGAGAAATCCTATGAAATCAGGAGCCTGGTCGAAAATACTTGTAACCATCACGGAAATAGGGGTTGGGCCTGATTTTTCCGAATCGACAACGATCTCTTTTTCCAGGCCTTTTTTGCAGGCATCGGCAATTTTATGCAGATACCAGATGATGCCGGGAAGAACCTCACCGGCTTTTTTACCAGTTATTCCGGAAATATTGATTTCCAGAAGAGAACAGGCAGTATCATTCATATACCGGATACGCCGGCTCTTATCCACAATGATGACTCCCATGGGAAGGCTCGCAATGGTTTCAGCGGCAAAAGCTCTTGTGTCCTGAAGCAGCCGGCGGGAACTGATGACCTTGCGGGACCAGAATAAAGAAATAATTCCGGCCAGCCCCACGAGGAAAACAATGGTGATCATCACAATGTTGTGGTGCAGGTCTTCGGTAACCGCCTGGTCAAAAGGGTATACATCCATCCCGATGAATATCATGGATTTGGTTTTATTATCGATGCCCGGGGACAGGGGCATCACCTGCCTCTCAGTCTGTAATTTTTGTTTTTTGATAATTTCCGAAGATATGGGAAGAAAGGATTTATACACTTCAAAGTACCGGGTGTTATTTTCTTTTTCAACAATCCGCCATCCCAGTTCGGTTGATGCTGTTATCTGATCTTTAAATGCCGTGTCGTCGATCTGTGAGCCGATCTTTTTATGATCATTGTGGGCCAGGATTTTTCCGGATGCGTCAACCAGAAACATATAAGAAATATCCGGATGGGATGCAGTTTCTTCCAGCATTTTCTGCAAAAAAGAAGGATTGCCCAAGACCCCGGTTCCGGCATCGGCTTCAAAAGACGATATCCATACCGCTCCTTTTTCCATTAAATGGCTGCCAACATGCTGTTTTTCCCGGTTGTACATCATAACAGTCTGAAAAAGGATAATCACCATGAGTACCGAACTGATGCCAATGGTGATCCATGGGGAGGCAGCAACCACAAATTGATTTGTTTTGTTGAAATTCATTCCCTGGTGTTTCCTGGAAGTGATTAAAAAATAACCAACATCCTCCGGCCAATTGTCCAGATATTAATCATTTCATACGGTTTTTCAATCGGTTTTTGCAAATTGCGTCAGGGAATGATTCAATAATTTCTTTAATTTTAAGGTTTTATGGAAAAGTATCACAATGTGGCATGGTCATTGCGGAATATGTTTTCGGTCAGAAAATATAAAACGGTTTGAAGTGACCCAAAAAATATAACAGGAGAAAAAAATGTGGGGCTGTAATTTCATAGGTTCAGGCATGGGACACTGGGGTGTTGGCGGAGGCGTCCTCGGATTGGGCATCACTTTGTTCATCATCGTTCTGGTTGTCTTTGTTTTGCTTCAATTGAGTAAATCCACCAGGAAAAGCAATTCACATGCCGATACAATGGATTCTTTGAAAATTTTAAAATCACGGTATGCCAAAGGGGAAATTACCGAACAGGAATACCTGCGAATGCGGGATGTTCTGTACAATAATCATACATCCGAGTAAGGGCGGATTTTTATGGAAATCA
>JAWOEP010000511.1:0-2740 GCA_046482705.1 Desulfotignum sp. | reverse complement strand
TCAGGTGTAAAATCGGCACGCCTTGAGGTGGTTCGTGATACGGAACAGCTTCGGGTTACGGTAAGCGATCAGGGGGCAGGGTTCGATCCAAGGGCCGCCTTGAAGGATGAAGGGATAGGATTCGGTCTTTTCAGCATTCAAGAGCGGCTTCAGCTCATGGGCGGCAGTATTGAGATTGAAAGTTCGCCGGGCAACGGGGCTGCTTTGTCGCTGATTGTACCCCTTGAAACAAAAGAAGAAATAAAAGATGAAGTCATCAGGAAAATCAGGGCTGAAATGAAAAAAAACAAACCTGATGAAAATAAAATCAGAATCCTTGTGGTGGACGACCATACGGTTGTTCGCCAGGGAATTTCCGCCCTGATGAACTTTCATCCCGATATTGAAATGGTGGGGGAAGCAGGCGACGGCCGGGAAGCGGTTGAAAAAGCCCGGGAACTTCATCCCGACGTGATCCTGATGGACATCAACATGCCGAAGATGGACGGTATTCAGGCTACCCGGATTATTAGTTCCGAACTTCCCGTCGTGCGCATCGTTGGCCTCTCCATGCATGACAAGCAGGACCAGGCTGATCAGATGATACGGGCCGGGGCTTCCGCCTACTGTACCAAAGACGGTTCCACGGATGAGATTCTTTCTGCAATCCGCAGATCTGATTGACACCGGTTGAAGGGATTGAAAATTGCATCTAAATAAAGGATTTTTGGGGTGACACGAAAAAAAATGCTGCTGATCGCTGTGATGGTTGTCGTGGGAGCCGGCATTCTTCTGGGGGCTGCTGCACCGAAGCTGATTGCCTGGTCATCGACCCCTCAGTTCTGTAATTCCTGTCATGTCATGAATGACCAGTATGAAACCTGGTTCAAGACCGGGGTGCACCGGACCATTCAATGCATTGACTGCCATCTGCCCAATGACAATGCGGCCAACCATTTTCTGTGGAAAGGCATTGATGGTACCAGAGACCTGGTGTTCTTCCATACGGGAATTTACGAGACTCCCATCGAGATCACGGATCGTGGCAAAGGATTCATTCAGCAGAATTGTATCCGGTGTCATGAAGGCATTGTTTCCCGGATAGCCACCGACGACCAGGAATGCTGGTCCTGTCATAGAAGAATTAACCACAAGGCTGCCATTTTCAATGCGGTTGTCAATTGACACCGGCAAGCCGATTTTCCCGAGGAGTTCTGTTGCTATGGTAAGAAACGCTGTGATGATTTTAACGGGCCTGCTGGTGGTGTGCCTGTGGCTGGCAGGATGTGATTCCAAACCCGAGACCTATCTGGCGGCCCAGATCGATGAAAACGAATATGACCCTGAAAAATGGGGGGATGCTTACCCATTGCACTATGAATCCTGGCGCAAAACCAAAGAGCCGAAACCGGTGGACAAAAGCCGATACAAAAGGGGATGGGACACGGATGAAGTTGTTTATGACAAACTCAGTGAATTTCCGTTTCTCGGGGTATTGTTTAAAGGATGGGGATTCGGCATTGAATATAACGAACCCAGAGGTCATTATTATGCGGTGATCGACCAGATCGAGATCGATTCGTCCCGGGTGGCATCCGGCGGGGTGTGCCTGGCCTGCAAAACCCCGTTCCACAAAGAAATGACCGAAACCCATGGCCTGGATTATCTGGGAAAGCCTTATCTGGAAGCGCTGGACATGCTGCCCGAAAAGCTGCGGGAACTGGGACCGGCCTGTTATGACTGTCATCTGCCGGATCCAATGGAGCTGACATTTAAAAAAGCCCATCTGGAAAAAGGGCTGGAAATGATCGGAAAAAAAGATCCGTCCCGGCAGGAACTGCGGATTCTGGCCTGCGCCCAGTGCCATATCACCTATTCCGTGCCCAAAGGTCCTGACAATAAAGTCATCGGGAATGTCACCATGCCCTGGCGGAACGGCACATGGGGGGATATTTCCATTGAAGGCATCATCGATGTGCTGCTGACCGACGCGTCACGGCTGGAATGGGTCCAGGAGATCACCGGATTCAAGATGCCGTTCATCCGCCATCCGGAATTCGAGTTGTTCTCCCGGGGCAGCGTGCACTTCAAGGCCGGTGTGGCCTGTGCCGATTGCCATATGCCGTATACCCGGTCCGGAAGCTACAAAATCTCGGACCATGATGTCACCAGTCCGTTGAAAGCGGACCTCAGGGCCTGTGCCCAGTGCCATACCCAATCCAGAGAATGGCTGACCGATCAGATTTTTCATACCCAGGACCGGACAACCTCCCTGATTCTCAGGGCCGGTTACGGCACCGCCACCTGCGCACGGCTGTTTGAAACCCTGCACCAGGCCCGGTCAAAAGGCGCGGCCGTGGACAAGACCATGTACCAGAAAGCCAAGGACCTTTACATGCAGGCATTTCTGCGCATCGTATTCATCAATGCGGAAAACTCGGTGGGGTTTCATAATGCAGCGGAAGCCGGCCGGGTGCTCGGAGACGCCATTGCCTTTGCCGGCAAGAGCGAAGCCCTGCTGCGGCAGCTGCTGGCGGGCGCAGGCATGGATCCGGGCCTGGAAGTGGCCCTGGACCTTGGAGAGACACTGAACAACCGGGGTCAGGCCAAACTGAATTTCAAACCGGAACAGGAATTCACAGATCCCTTCGGTATCCAGGAACAGCTGCTGTCTAAAGAGGCCAAGGGCCTGTAGTGGAGAATATCATCTGACACATCCCGGCCAGGTCCCCATAGAAAAACAAGGAGATACAAAATGCAA
>JAWOEP010000245.1:0-5547 GCA_046482705.1 Desulfotignum sp. | reverse complement strand
GGAGGGCTCTTCCGGCCGTATCTGCTGCTGGTGCCGGTCCTGGCTTTTGGTGCGGTCCTGCAGATGCCCCAGGGGGTGTTCGGGGTTTTCCCGTTTCTGGAATGGGACCTGACCTTCGGCCGGGTGGACCGGCTCAGCCTGGTGTTTGCCTATATCATGACCCTGATGTGCATCATCGGCACCCTGTACGGGCTGCATGTGGATAACCCCTTTGAGATGGCAGCGGCCTGGATCTACGTGGCGGGCTCCCTGGGGGTGATTTTTGCCGGGGACTTTCTGGTGTTGTTTCTTTTCTGGGAGGTGATGGCCTTTTCCTCGGTTTTTCTGGTGTGGTTCCGCAGACGTCCGGAATCTGTATGGGCCGGATTCCGATACCTGCTGGTCCATGCCGCCGGCGGGATGGTCCTGCTGGCAGGCATCGTGCTGCTGTATCATACCACAGGGGACCTGGGGTTCCATCAGCTGGATGTCAGCCGGCCCACACTTCCGGTGTATCTGATCCTGGCAGGGTTTATCCTGAACGCGGCTGTACCGCCCCTGCATGCCTGGCTGCCGGATGCCTATGGTGAAGCCACGGTGAGCGGGGCCGTGTTCATGTGCGCCTTTACCACCAAAACCGCTGTGTATGCCCTGGCCCGGGGGTTTGCCGGCATGGAGATCCTGATTCCCTTGGGGGTGGTCATGGCCCTGTACGGGGTAGTGTACGCAGTGCTGGAAAACGATGCTAGACGGCTTCTGGCCTACCATATCATCAGCCAGGTGGGGTATATGGTGGCCGGGGTGGGGATCGGCACAGAACTTGCCATCAACGGGGCCTGTGCCCATGCCTTTGCCCACATCCTGTACAAGGGACTTTTGTTCATGGGTGTCGGGTCGGTGCTGTATATGACCGGCAAAAGCCGCTTCACCGACCTGGGGGGCCTGTACAGCAAAATGCCCCGGGCCTTTGTATTCACCCTGATCGGCGGATTGTCGATATCCGCTTTTCCGCTGTTTTCCGGATTTGTGAGCAAATCCATGATCGTGGCCGCCGGTTTTAACGACCATCTTTACTGGGCCGCGTTTCTGCTGACCCTGGCCTCGGCCGGTACCTTTCTGCACACAGGACTCAAGGTACCGTATTTCATCTGGTTCGGGAAAAACAACTGTGACGATCAAACCTGGAAAAAGGCCGAAGATCCCCCGATACACATGCAGCTGGCCATGGGAATCGCCGCATTTTTATGTATCTTCATCGGGGTGTACACCCCGTATCTGTATGACATGCTGCCCTATGCCGCAGCCTATGAACCCTATACCGCATACCATGTGACAGAATCGATGCAGATTCTGCTGTTCACAGCCCTGGGATTTTTTATTTTTCTGAAGAAACTGACACCGGAACCGGTCATCAGCCTGGACATGGACTGGTTCTACCGGATGGGCGGACGGGTGTTCAAGCTGGGGGCCCAGAAAGGCATGGACTATCTGAGCGCCCGGGCACACCAGCATCTGGGGGAAGCGCTTCCCCGCCGCCTCAACACATTTTCCCAGTCGGGTCCGGCCCGGTTGAGCCTGTTGCTGATCCGGCCGTTGTGGTATCTGACCGGGGTGCCCGTCAAGGGACCGGACGGGCTGGAAAAGCGGTTTACAGACACCTTCAACCGGTCTTTGTTCAGCATCGGCTCCATGGCTGTATTCACCATCATCATGCTGATGGTCCTGCTTTTCTTTATCACCTGAAACAGCTGGACTGAAAGATTTTACTACCTGGCGCCTGTCGGGAAAAACAGATCAGTGGTCTACCATCTCATATCCTTCATACCGGGATCCTTTTATTTTTCGCACGTGAAATGACAGAATTCGGCTCTGGTAATTTTCAACAAACAGCTTGAGTATCTTTTTGGCTTTGCGGAACTCCGGCCCCTGAAGGGCGGGAATGAGGGCGCTGACATTGGTCACCCGTCCCTCACATACCGTATGCGGCTCATCCCCGATCAAAACATCCCATTCACCGGCAAGATGGACCCCCATCTCTTCCAGGAGCGGATAAAATTCATGGGTGACAAACTGTTCATATTTTTTGTAATCACCAGGTTTCAGGGTGATTACATCCCACATCTGGTTGAATTTTATGGTGTCCTGGGCAATGCTCATGGAGTAGCTGCCCCGCTTTGGAATGGGTACCTGGACCTTTGTTTTGTAATGTTTTATAAAATTGAGCAGTTCCGATTTCAACTGCCGGTATTCATTGGTTTTAAAGGCGGCTTCCAGCTTATCCAGGTCGCTGCTGACCGTTTCCATGATCACTTCACTGTAGGATCCCACCAGCACGGACCAGCCCGCCACAGTATGCAGCCCCAGCCGGTTGACCCCGGGAATGAATTTTTTGATGATGAAGCTTGCGTATTCATCTTTTTTGGCGGGATTGATCGTCCAGTAGTGCATCAATTTTACGGCCATGGCTGTCCTCCTCTCCGGCATTCATGTAAATGGATGGTGCATTGCTGTCATCTGATCATCAGGCATTAATTATGTAGAGGTAAATTAGGCAGCCGGATTTGTCAACCAAAATATCAGTTCAGGGTATCCACACCTTTTTCCGCTAATTCCAGATACCCGGCCGTTATCTGCTATAATCATAGCATTGATAAAATATTTGTGATATGCAGTATTTGAATAAAATCGGCTCTTTTTGCAATGGGTATTTATATTTTTTATCAGATATTGTATATCCACAATTTAAAAACAAAACGCCACTTGCACCAAACAAAAAAGCTAAGGAGGGAGACAGAATGGAAGAGCGTTTGAGTGAGATACTTTCACCCTATGAAGGAAAACAGGATGCACTTATTCCGATACTGCAGAAAGTACAGGAAGAGCTGGGATACCTGCCGGCGGAGGCCATGCAGGAAATCGCCAGAACAACTGGATTGCCGCAAAGCCGGGTCTATGCAGTTGCCACGTTTTATGCGCAATTCTATTTCACCAGACGCGGCAGACACCAAACAAAGATCTGCGCCGGAACGGCCTGTCATGTCAAGGGTGCGGCCCGGATCATGGACACCTTTGAACGTGAACTCGGCATTGGTTGCGGAGAAACTTCCGAGGACTATGAACACAGCCTGGAAACCGTCGCCTGTGTCGGATCCTGCGCTTTGGCACCGGTGGTGGTAGTTGACGAAGAGGTTTATGGACAGGTGGATTCATCAAAGATGTCAAAAATATTCAATTACTTCAAAGAGAGCAGGAAGGAGGAGTGATTTGGTACAGATAACAGCACCATCCCAGATGGCAGAAATAAAGGAACAATGCCAGGCAGCCCTGGCCCGGCAGAAAGTCCGTTTTCTTGTCTGTGCAGGCACAGGTTGTGTGGCCGGCGGTTCTCTGGATGTTTTTGAAGAGTTCAAGCGGCTCATCGCGGAAAAAGGCATCTCCGTGGATGTGGAACTGCTGTATGAGGGTCAGGAAAGCAAGGCCGGAATCGGCATCGGCGGATGCCACGGCTTTTGTCAGATGGGCCCCCTGGTCCGGGTGGAACCCAAAGAAACTTTTTATACAAAAGTCAAAGTTGCAGATGTCGAGGAGATCGTCACAGCCACCATTGACCAGGACACGGTGGTGGAACGGCTGCTGTACCAGAACCCTGACGGTTCCCGGTCCGTGACCGAACATGACGTGCCGTTTTACAGTACCCAGCAGCGCATCGTACTTGGCAAATGCGGGGTGATCAATCCCGAAGATATCCGTGAATATTTTGCAGCAGAAGGGTACCAGGCCCTGGCCCACGTGCTTCAGGATCTGACCCGGGAACAGGTTATCGACATTGTCACCGCGTCCGGCCTGCGGGGGCGGGGCGGGGCCGGTTTTCCCGCCGGCAGAAAATGGCAGGGCTGCCTTCAGGCCACCGGCAGCCCCAAGTATATAGTGTGCAACGGAGATGAGGGGGACCCGGGGGCCTTCATGGACCGGTCTGTACTGGAAGGCGATCCCTTTGCGGTGATAGAGGGCATGACCATCGCCGCCTACAGTGTCGGGGCCAGTTATGGCTATATCTATGTGCGGGCGGAATACCCCCTGGCAGTCAAGCGGCTGCATACAGCCATTGACCAGGCCAGACAGTCCCAGCTCCTGGGTGACAACATCATGGGAACGGGATTCAATTTTGATTTGAAAATATTCCAGGGGGCCGGTGCATTTGTCTGCGGTGAATCCACAGCCCTCACCCTGTCCATTGAAGGCAAACGGGGGATGCCCCGGGTGGCGCCCAGACCCAGGACCACGGAGATCGGCCTGTGGGACAAGCCCACCGTTCTCAACAATGTGAAATCATTTGCCTATGTCCCTGATATCATTCGCAAGGGCGCGGACTGGTTCAAGGCCATCGGCACGGAAACCAGCGCGGGCACAGCGGTTTTCGCCCTGACCGGCAATATCACCAACAGCGGATTGATCGAGGTCCCCATGGGAACGACCTTCCGTGAAATTATCTTCAATCTCGGGGGGGGCATTCCGGACGGCGAAAACTTCAAAGCGGTCCAGACCGGCGGTCCCTCGGGCGGATGCCTGCCTGAATCTCTGCTGGACCTTCCCATCGATTTTGATTCCCTGGATGAAGCCGGCGCCATCATGGGCTCTGGCGGCATGGTCATCATGGATGAACGAACCTGCATGGTGGATGTGGCCAGGTATTTTCTGGATTTCACGGTGATCGAATCCTGCGGCCAGTGTGTACCCTGCCGGCTGGGAACCAAACAGTTGCTGGAGGTGCTGGAAGACATCTGCGCCGGAAAAGGAAGAAAAGAGGATCTGGATCTTCTGTATGAACTGAGTCAAGCCGTCCATGCCGCCTCCATCTGTGGACTGGGTCAGACGGCTGCCAATCCAGTGCTGACCACCCTGCGGTATTTCAAAGAGGAATATGAAGCCCATATTTTTGATAAATGCTGCCCGGCAAAGGTGTGCAAGGCATTGATTTCCTACGTCATCAGTGAGGACCGCTGCAAAGGATGCGGCATATGTGCCAAACACTGCCCGGTGGATGCCATTACCGGAGAAAAGAAACAGGTGCATGTGATTGACCAGTCCCTGTGCATCCAGTGCGGGGTCTGCATGGAAAAGTGTCCCAAAAAATTCAGGGCCGTGGATTGTGTGTCACCCCGAATCAAAGCAGCGGTGCCTGAAACAATGGCAACATAACCCTGATAAAAAATGCCCCATTGCGCCGGGATCGGATGGCTGTTTCATCCGGTTCCGGCGCTGCTCAGCAGTATTGCCGGCACCGCTTTTGGAAGAAAATAAAGCCAGAAGCCTGGAACCTTAAAATAAACCAGCGTTCCTGACACATTGTGGTGTCGGAAACGCTGGTTTTTTTATATCATTGTGTTTGTTTCAGACAAACAGACTTTCAGTTTATGCCGCCGGTTCAATGTTGATGGCGCATACCTTGAGTTCCGGAATTTTGGCTGTGGGGTCCAGTTTGGCATTGGTCAGCTTATTGGCTGCTGCCTTGGCATAATGGAAGGGTATGAAAACCGTTCCTTCCACTGCTTTAGGGGAAACCTGCAG
>JAWOEP010000493.1:0-2857 GCA_046482705.1 Desulfotignum sp. | reverse complement strand
CACCGCCCGGGTCAGATGTCCTTCAGGTATGAAGAAATCGATCGCCATATGGTTCCATTCTTCCGGAAAATGGCGGATCTTCCAGGGGACCAGGTTTTCAGGGCGCAGGATGCGCTGATTGTCCGGATTAAATTCAGCAGAGACAAAGGCCATTTTTTTCTGATTGAACTGCATCAATTCCTTGAGCACATCCTCTGCAGTATGCCCGAAAATCCATTCTTCCGGCACCAGGAGCACTGGTGGAAATTCAGCACTGGTCAAAGCGAATGCAAAGGGACCGGCTTCTTTCCAGAAGCGTTTGAAATCAGCTGCATGGGGCAGAATCTGTCTGACAACCTGCATGGGTATTTTCCTGGTATGGTTATTTCTTTTTTTTGCTCTGGTTTATTTTAGATCCGGTTTCTTTTATAAATCAGATGGCACCCTTTTTTCAAGGAAAACCATTCATGCAAAACCGCCTGGGCGCAATGGCGGATGCGCTTTGTGCTGCAGCCGTTCTCCCAGTTAATCTGCAACGCTTTTCTGAAACGAAAATTTTGCTTGACCTGTTCCCGGTATTTTGTTAACCATTTCATCTTATTATGGTTAACCAGACACAACATATGCGCCACCGCATTCTGGAACTTCTGTACCGGGAAAAAGGCGGCACGGTTTCCGGCGTAACCCTGAGCGCGTTAACCGGCATTTCCCGGGTGGCGGTGTGGAAACATATCACTGCCCTGAAAAAAGAGGGTTTCACCATTGGATCCGGTCCCAAAGGCTATCACCTGATGGATTCCCACGACCTGCTTTTGCCTTTCTGCTTTGACAGCCCTTTGGATGACAATGCAGATGCGCTTTTAAATGCAGATATCCCTTTAAAGGACCGAATATTTTATTTTCCACAGGTGGAAACCACCATGGACACCGCCCGGAAACTGGCCCGGCAGGGTGCCCCCCACCTGGGCTGTGTGGTGGCGGAACATCAGACCCGGGGCAGGGGCCGCCTCAACCGGGAATGGGAATCCGAGCCGGGCGGTCTGTGGTTTACCTTAATCCTGGTGCCGGACATCCCTCCGCCCATGGCATACCTGTACAACTTTGCCGCTTCCCTTAGTCTGTCAAAGGCCCTGGAAACCCTTTTCAATATCGATGTCCGGGTCAAATGGCCCAATGACCTGCTTTGGGAGGGCAGAAAACTTGTGGGCCTGTTGTCTGAAATCGAGACCCAGGCCGATATGATCCGATTCCTGCTGGTGGGCATCGGCATCAATGTGAACAACAACCCTGCCTCTGCATCATTTAACGCCGTATCCCTGCGGCAGATTCTGGGGCATCGTGTCCCCAGAAAACAGATTCTGAAAGCATTTCTCAAAGAATTTCTCTTTCAGACCCGGGACATGGAGCCGTCAAAAATCATGCATGCATGGAAAAACCGGACTGCCACCGTCGGTTCCAGGGTCAGGGTGGAAACCCATAAACAGACTGTCCAGGGCCTGGCCATGGATGTGGATGACACCGGCACCCTGCTTTTGAAAGATGACCACGGCCAGGTGCATAAAATCATTTACGGAGACTGCTTTCACACCTGAAAGATATTGTTCCCCTGGAAAAGAACCATAAAAGGAAAATCCCATGCCCCAGGCATACCCGTTAAGACCCTTGGTTTACACCGCTTTGTTTGTTGCCCTCATTTCAATGGGCGCCTTTATTGCCATTCCCGTCGGGCCGGTACCCATTGTACTCCAGAACATGTTTGTGCTTCTGGCCGGCCTTATTCTGGGTCCGGCCCGGGGGGCTGCCTGTGTGGCAGTGTATCTGCTGGTGGGTCTGGCAGGTCTCCCGGTGTTTGCCGGTGGTACCTCAGGTATCGGCAAATTGTTCGGCCCCACCGGCGGATACCTTCTGGGATATCTGCCGGCGGTTATGGTCACCGGAGTCATATCCAGAACTTTGGGGGAAAAGCCAAGCAGCGATATCCTTGCCATGATTGCAGGCTCTGTGATCGTGTATGCCGCCGGCGTACCATGGTTGAAAATTGCCTTTTCCCTGTCCTGGGGAAAGGCTGTGGCAGCCGGCATGGTGCCTTTTCTTCCGGGTGATGTTTTGAAAATAGCTGCTGCAGCCGTCATTGCCGGAAAAATTCGGCCTTTTGTCAAGATATAGCATGAGCCTCCCGATTCTGGAAATAAACCATTTGACCCACCAGTTCACTGCCGGCGGGGGGATACACGATGTTTGCTTCCAGGTTTTTCCAAAAGAATTCATCCTGCTGGCCGGTCCCAACGGATGCGGAAAAACCACTTTGATCCGGCACCTCAATGCCCTGCTGCTGCCTTCATCAGGGGATGTCCGGCTGTACGGAAAGCCGGTGACATCAGATATCATCAAAACCCGCAAAGCCGTGGGCATGGTTTTCCAGGATGCCGACACCCAGATTGTGGGGGACACGGTATATGATGAAGTGGCATTCGGCCCGGAAAATCTAAAAATGTCCCGGCCCGTGATCCAGAAAAAAGTGACCCGGACATTGGAACAACTGGACCTGGTCCATATGAAAGACCGGAATCCTGCCACCTTGTCCGGCGGGGAAAAACGCCGCCTGGCCATTGCCGGCATCATGGTCATGGATCCTGAAGTCATTGTGCTGGATGAACCTTTTGCCAACCTGGACCATCCGTCATCCCTGTCTTTGATCAAAACCATACATGCGTTGAACCACGGAGGACAAACCATTATCATGGCCACCCATGACGTGGAAGAGGTTATCACCCGGGCCACCCGGATGCTTATCATGGACCGGCAGGGCTGTCTGGCCCGGGACGGGTGCCCCGGAGACCTGCTCGGATATCTGGCACACCATGGCATAAAAGAACCC
>JAWOEP010000465.1:0-3162 GCA_046482705.1 Desulfotignum sp. | reverse complement strand
ACCTGATCAGATTGCCGTGTTGATCGCCCTGACCCATGGTGTGCTGGATGATATCGCCTTGTCTGATATGGCAGAAGCCCAGAAAAAAATCCGCCAGGCAGCCAATGCAGATCACCAGGAGATGATGGACAATATTGCCCGGGCAAAAAAAATCGATGAAAAAGCGATTGATGCATTGGTGCAGACAGCACAAAAAGCTGTAAAACCCTATAGAAAAGAATCATCTGATGCAGACACTGACACAGCTTAAGCGCAGGTTGGACAGTACAGATGACCTGCATACAGTGGTACGGACCATGAAGTCTCTGGCTGCGGTAAACATCCGCCAGTATGAGCAGGCAACCCATTCCCTTGTGGCATATGCACAAACCCTTGAGATGGCATTGGGTATTGTTCTGCGCCATGACACAGATACCCGGCTGTATACCAGACAGTCAGCCAGAAAAAAGCCCGGGGCCGTGGTGTTCGGATCCGACCAGGGCATGTGCGGATCACTCAACGAGCAGGTGACCTCCCATGCCCTGGCTGAACTGCAGTCTTCTTCTTCGGAGCTGGCACAGATCCCGGTGGTATGTGCGGGAATAAGGGCGGCAGACCTTATGGTGGATGCCGGTGCCGACTGCCGGGATATCAGGGAACTGCCCGGTTCTGTGAACACCATTACCCCCCATGTGGGAGAAATCCTGATGGCCATTGATACCTGGCAGACCCGGACCGGGGTGGATCATATCTTTTTGTTTCATGCCCGGCAAAAATCTGCTGCCGGGTACAGCCCCCATACTGTCCATCTTCTGCCCATCGATGCCCAATGGCTTGAACAGTACCGATACCGTACCTGGGACTCTGCATGCCTGCCCATGTTTACCATGGAACCGGACCAGCTGCTGTCCAGCCTGATCAGGGAATATCTTTTTATGACCATATTCAGGGCCTATGTGGAATCTTTGGCCAGTGAAAATGCAGCACGCCTGGCCGCCATGCAGGGAGCCCAGAAAAATATCGAAGAGTTGATGGATGATCTTGAAAATGAGTACAACCAGCTTCGACAGATGTCAATTACCGGAGAACTGCTGGATATTGTTTCAGGATTCGAAGCCCTGGATCAGAAATAGAGCTCAGTTTTCAGACAGGCTTTCCCGTATCTGGGTTACCAGATCGTCCGAGGGAATGGTTTTGTTCAGAAAAATGCTGGCACCTGCTTCGTACATCTCCTTGATGACTTTTTTGTCACTGTGCATGGAAAGCGCGATTACTTTGATGTCCGGATCTTTGGACAGAATTTGCCGGGTGGCGTCCATACCGTTTGTTTTACCCAGGTTCACATCCATGATAACCACGTCAGGCAGCAGCGTTTCAGCCAGTTCAACTGCGGTGGGGGCATCTGCAGCTTCCCCCACCACCTCGAAATCTGTTTCCATCTGCAGCAGGCCGGTAAGGCCTTCGCGCAGCAGTTTATGGTCGTCGACGATGAGAATGCCGATGCGGTCTTTCGGGGTGCGGGCGGAAATACGGGACATGTTTTTTTTATCGCTTTTTCGTCTGTCCATGAAAGGATAATCGTTTTCGTATTTTTCCCCTGCCGGTACGGTCAGGGTGATAGTTGCTCCCTGCCCGGGGGCGGAATCGATCACCATCCGGCCGCCAATATCCTTTAACCGTTCCTCGATACTGAATAACCCCAGAGAAGTCATGTTCTCTTGTGTGCCTGTAACCTGATCCAGATCAAAGCCCTTGCCGTTGTCAGAGACCATTATTTGGATTTTATGGTCTTTGGTCCGTTCAACCGATATCCTGGCGTGGTCCTTCCCGGAATATTTTACCGCATTCAAAAGCAGTTCTTTTATGCACTGGAAAAGCAGATAACAGGTATTTTCCGAGATCGGATCAATCTCATCTTTTGCAAAGAATTCTACCTTGAAGTTGAATTTCTTTGCCATATAGGTACCCAGCCAGTTCAGGCCCCCCGTCAGTCCATCGTTTAAAATTGCCGAAGGAGACAGATCAACCGTAAGAGAGCGCAGTTCAGCAAGGGTTTCTTCCAGGATGTTTTCAATTTTACGGGCTGTTTTATGGGCCGCATCTATCTCATTTTTACGCAGAATTTCCCATATCTGCATGCGTGCCCCCACCACCAGGGGCTGAATATGGTCGTGGAGAACACTGGCCAGACGTTTGCGTTCTTTTTGTTCCACCTGGCCGAGCCTGTTGGCCAGCACGCGCAACCGGTCGGTCTGGTTCCGGATCCTGGCTGTCCGCTCCCGGGCCCGCTGTTCAAGCACTTCATTGACTTGAATAATAGAGTGTTCATATTGTTTTTGCTGTGAGATATCCTTTACCAGCCCGATCATGCACAAAGATGAATCAAAATGGTTGTTATAAAATTTTCCTGTTATTTCTATCCAGAAGGGATTGTGTCTGCCCTGACGCTGAACCCGGCAGGTATAACCAAAGATATTTCCCGGCTGGCGTGCCTTTGAAAAATCCTGGAGAAAATCAAATCGGTCATGATAATACAGGAAATGTTCCACAAAATCTGAAAAGTTGAGGGGACCCTGTTCCCGGGTACGTCCGAAAATCGTGTACATCTGTTCATTTTCCCAGAAAGCCGTATCTTTGGACAGGTTCCATTCAAATACACCGATATCCAGAGAATCAGCAGCCATGCGCAGCCGCTGGTCGCTTTTCCACTTGCGGTTTTCCGCCTCCCGGACCCGGGTGAGGTCCAGGGCGGTTATCACATGGGAGTCTGCATCTGCTTCAACCCGGGCAGCGGCACCCAGAAAAGGTGTCCGGCCGCCGTCCGGACGTATAAACGCCCATTCATGGGTAGATATCACCGCTTTTTTCATCAGATGCCGGGTCAAGCTTCCTGTTGCCGGCAGAAGCTCCGGAGCCAGACAGTTTTCCCAGTTGATACGGCCTGTTTCAAAGTCTGCCCGGGTATACCCCATCATCCGCAGCATTTCATCGTTAACATAGGTCATATTGCCGGTTGGATCAGCAAATCCCACCCCTATCAGATTTGCATCAGCAAGGACGCGGAAATTTTGGTCGTTATGGCGCAGCATATTAATTGTGTCCTGTAAATTAAGCAGATTGACAAGGTGGTGATCTGCTGCAATACCGTCTGCCGTGTTCTGCCGGATAACGGTGCTGTTTGAC
>JAWOEP010000238.1:0-11201 GCA_046482705.1 Desulfotignum sp. | reverse complement strand
CTGCACCGCCGGGGGGTGTTCACGGGGATCTGGTGCGTATACTCCCTTGAACCCCCGGTTCTGTCACCGGATGCCCATGCCCTGCCTGACGAAGGCGCACAGGATCCGGGGAACGGCACCGGTCATGGCCGGAAACGCCCGGCCATCGGCACCATTCCCTGGATACCCGGCATATTCGGACTGACCCTTGCAGCAGAGGCAGTCCACATCATTACCCGCTGACCTCTTCGTCCCGCAGCACCCGGCGCAGCACCTTGCCCACATTGGACACAGGGATTTCCTCTCTGAATTCAATGTACCTGGGCCGCTTGTATCCGGCCATGTTCTCCTTGCAAAAGGCATCGATCTCCTCTTTTGTGGCGGTCTGTCCCTGTTTGCACTTGATGAACGCTTTGACTTTTTCCCCGCTTTTCTCATCAGGTACCCCCACCACTGCCACCAGTTCCACCTTGGGATGGGTGTAGAGAATATCTTCCACTTCCCTGGGGTATACATTGAACCCGCCCACAATGATCATGTCTTTTTTGCGGTCCGTGATGGTGATGTACCCGTCCTCGTCGATGTTGCCGATGTCGCCTGTGAGAAAATAGCGCTTGCCGTCAATGGTAACAAAGACCTCTTCATTGGCATCCGGTCTTTTCCAGTATCCTTTCATGACCTGGGGACCGCAGATGGCCAGTTCCCCGTCTTCTCCTTTGGGCAGCTCTCTGGTGCTGTCATCCAGGGCAACGATTTTTACATCTGTGCCCGGCAAAGGAAAACCGATGGAGCCGATTTTTCTGGTTTCTTTGAATGAAGGATTGATACAGGCTGCAGGGGCGGTTTCTGTCAGCCCGTAAGCCTCAAAAATAATGGAGCCGGTTTTTTCTTCAAACTGCCGGCAGACTTCAGGCGGCAGGGGTGCGCCTCCTGAAAGGCACCCCATGATGGAGGTGATATCGTATTTGTCCAGGTGGGGGTGGTTGGTAAATGCCACAAATATGGTGGGCACTGCGGTTATAAATGTGGGCCGGTATTTTTGGACTGCTTCCAGAACGCCGGTGAAGGGTGGATTGCCTGCCCGGGGATCAGGGATGCAGATGAGCCGGCTGGCGGATAAAGCACTGAAAAGCAGGGCGCTGGTGATGCCGAAACTGTGATACCATGGCAGCACCCCAAGATAGGTGTGATATCCGCCGTGGCGCATTTTTTCCGGTTTGGCGCCCGGTTCATGGACCAGCCGGAAGTATTCTTCACAGGCCTCAAGGTTATAGGTGAAATTGGTGTGGGTAAGTTCCGCGCCTTTGGGCACACCGGTTGTGCCGCCGGTGTAAAGCATTACCGCTGTTTCTTCCTCAGGCACAATATCAATTTCAGGGGGGTCGGGGCTGTATGATGCCACAATGTCGTCAAACATCACATGTCCGGGTGCATGTCTGTCCGCCTTGGGGATTTTCCCCAGAAGTCCCCCCAGAAAAGCCTTGATTTTCGGCAGATAGGATTTGATATTGCAGACAACGACGGTGTCAATTTCCGTGCCTTTTATGGCTTCCACCGTGTTGGCGTAAAACATGGGATGGTCCATGCAGAACACCATTTTGGATTCCGAGTCCTTCAGCTGGTAGTTGAGCTCTGCCGGGGTGTACACCGGGTTGCAGTTGACCGCTACAGCACCGGCTTTCAGGATCCCGAAAAGCACCTCAGGGAAATGCGGGATGTTGGGAAGAAAAATGGCTACCTTGTCCCCCTGTTCAATGCCTTTATCAACAAGAAAAGTGGCTATTCTGTCCGCCGTGTCTTTTACCTGGGCATAGGTCCTGGAAGCACCGTTAAAAATGGTATACACATTGTCAGGGTATTTTTGTGCGCTGTTGTCCAGGATCCGGGTCAGAGGATAGTGGTAATCGGTCACATCATGTGCCACACCTTCCGGCCAGTAAGGGGTTTGCCACTCGGGGCTCTGCATTGTACATCTCCTTTTTTGGGGTCATTGGGTTGGGCGTTTTTGCCAGCAAGCGCCTGTTCTTTTAAAAAACATGTATTAATTTTTGTATATACCCATATATTTCCCAAGTTTGAAATGATTTTCGTATCCGGAGGTAAAAAAATATCTGCCCGGACCAGTCTGAGGCTGCGGGCATTTTTAAGGACAAATGTCCGGATAAAGGTATTTGCGGTTGATAAAGCGAAACTGCAATGGTAATGGATAATAGAAACAATCATACAATCAGAACAGGAGACATGTAGAGTACCATGACAAAACCGATCAAAATACTTTTTATCATCTGTTTATGGGGCTGGGCATCTGCGGTATCTGCACAGGAAGTTTACGTCAGCGGTATTACCAAAATTACCATGCGTACAGGGCCGGGGGTGGAACATAAAATTGTGGCCATGCTGGTATCAGGCACCAGGCTTGAAATACTCGAGTACCAGGATGACTGGTCCATGGTGCAGACAGATGACCAGAAAAGCGGATGGGTACTGACACGGTTTCTTACCGAAGACAAACCATTGACGCTCCAGGTTCAGAAACTGCGCAGGGATAATGAACGCCTGGCCGAGGCCCTTGAAAAAAGCCGGGAAGAAAACCAGGCCCTGATCGAAAAAAATGCTGCACTGGAAGGCATAGAAAAAAAATACCGCAAGCTGGAACAGGCATCAGCTGATTTTTTCAAACTGGATGCCCGGTACAAGGCCCTTGTTACATTGTCCGAAGAACAGCAGCAGCAGATAAAGACGTTGGAGAAAAATCTGAACAACGAGCAGATTTTATGGTTCCTCAGCGGGGCAGGTGTATTCATGGTGGGATTGATTCTCGGGTTGAGTACCCGTAAAAAGAAAAAACGGTCGTTGTTATGATCAGGAAAACCGATTTTTTGGTTATCGGCAGCGGTATTGCCGGCTTGAGCTATGCTTTGAAAGCAGCCCGGCACGGGCAGGTCATTATTATTACCAAAAAAAATATCCAGCAGAGCAACACGGCCCTGGCCCAGGGAGGTGTTGCTGCTGTATTCGGCAGGCAGGATTCTTTTGCCCTGCACATGGAAGATACCATGAAGGCAGGTGATGGCCTGTGCAACCCGGATGCGGTTAAAATGGTGGTGGAAAACGGTCCTGAAAGGATTAAGGAGCTGGTGGACCAGGGGGCACGGTTTAACAAGGAGGGGAAGGGAAAATATGATTTTTCTCTGGGCAGAGAAGGGGGCCATTCAGCCAAACGTATTGTATACGCCCATGATCTGACCGGCAGAGAAATTGAAGATGCCCTGGTGGATTGTGTAAAAAAACATGACAACATCACTATCCTGGAGAACCATGTTGCAGTCAATTTGATCACCTTTTCTTCTTCTGTCAGAAGCGGGGTATTGGTGACCCAGTATGAAAATATCTGCTGCGGGGCCTATGTTTTGAATAAAACTACCGGTAATGTGGAAACTTTTCATGCAGGTGTGACCCTTCTGGCCACCGGCGGTGCCAGCAAGGTATATCTGTATACCTCCAATCCGGATATTGCAACAGGAGACGGTATTGCCATGGCTTACCGGGCCGGGGCATCTGTGGCAAATCTGGAATTTGTTCAGTTTCACCCAACCTGTCTGTATCATCCACAAGCCAAAAATTTTCTTATTTCCGAAGCTGTGCGGGGAGAAGGGGGCAGACTGCTGGATGGTAAAGGCCGGCGCTTCATGGCGGACTATACCCCTGACAGGGAACTGGCCTGCCGGGATATTGTAGCCAGGGCTATTGACAATGAATTAAAGAAAACAGGAGCAGAATCGGTTTTTCTGGATATTTCCCACAAAGATGCCGCATTTATCAGGCAGCGGTTTCCCAATATCCATGCCCGTTGCCTGGAATATGGGATTGACATCACCACCGATCCCATTCCCGTGGTGCCGGCAGCCCATTACATGTGCGGCGGGGTGGCAACCGATTTGAACGGAAAAACCGATGTTCAGCGCCTGTATGCTGTGGGGGAAACCGCCTGCACAGGCCTTCACGGTGCCAACCGCCTGGCATCCAATTCTTTGCTGGAGGCTCTGGTATATGCCCATAATGCGTATCTGGATTCAGTAAAGGAATTTTCAGCCATCCGGAACAAGGTTGATATCACCCTGGATACCTGGGATGAAACCAACACAACAGACAGTGATGAAGCCATTGTGGTCTCTCACAACTGGGATGAGATCCGGCGGCTCATGTGGAATTATGTGGGCATTGTCAGATCGGATAAGCGCCTCCAGCGTGCGGCCCGGCGCATTAAAACCATCCAGGATGAGATCAATGAATATTACTGGGATTTCAAACTGACATCCGATCTGGTGGAATTGCGGAATATCGCCACAGTGGCAAAGCTTGTGATCAGGTCTGCTCTCATGCGCAAAGAAAGCCGGGGGCTGCACTATAATATCGGTTATCCCCAACGGGATGATAAAAATTTTCTGGCCCACACCATATTAAAGAAACGGGTTTGATACCAGCGCCTGGTAACAGATGTCGAAAACCGGTTTGGATTCATTGTTCATGAAATGTTGTTCAGATTTATTTTCTGATTCGGGTTTTTTGGGTGACAGCCCGGATGAACATCTTGATTTTTTTAAAATTGACAACCAGTACCAGAATAACAATAAGGGCAAATATATACTGGATCATATGAAACCGCTCTTCCAGAAAATCAAAGAACTGAAACCAGACAATGATGGCGGTTAACGTGCCCAGAAAAGTGGCGGAAAAATTTTTCACAAGACTGAGCCTGAGCATGTACCCGATGATGGATCCCACCACAGGGCCGGTCACCGGCAATGGTGCCATGACAAAAAAGAATATGCCCAGCCAGCCGAATCGTGCAATTTTTTGTTTGTTTTTAAACGCTTTTGCTGCGATATTTTCCATGATCCGGGTGACCCACTCCACCCGCACGTACTGGGTGGCGCTTAAGACAAAAATGGAATAGGTAAAACAGACAATCAAAATTTCCAGATAAAAATTATAAAATATGGTAGAAAAGGTACCAAAGTCCTGGAGAATGCACAGCCCGATGCCGGCTGCCCTTCCCCCTATACTGTGGGCAATGAATACCAGAACCAGGGTTTTTGCGGTTTCAAAGTCAGTGACAAAATAATAGACCATACTTGCCACGAGTGCAAGTGCCAGAAGGATCCCGGTCAGCAGCAGCTTTCCTTCAACGGTTTTAAATAAATTGTCTTGCATGCTGTTTATAGCTCTTTTTTTTGATCGTCTGTCCAGCCAGCACCTTATAGGGTAAACCGTAAAACTTGTCAACAAGTCTTCTGGAACAGCTTTTGTGTGCAGGGTTATACCCGGGTGCCCACAAACAAAGTCACTATCCCGAAGGTCATTGGTTTGAAACGTACATGGCCGAATCCGGCATCAGACATGAGGGTGGCAAATGCTGCGGGAGACGGGAAATGTAAAACCGATGCCGGCAGGTAATGGTAGGCATGGGATTGTTTTGAAAAAAGCGCACCGATAAGGGGCAGAATTTTTTTAAAATAAGCCAGGTAGATGGTTCTGAAAAACGGGGCCCGGGGTGTGGTCAGTTCGAGAACAGCCAGATTTCCCCCTTTTTTGAGGACAGTGTGAAACTGGGATAATGCCCGGTGCCGATCCATGATGTTCCTGATCCCAAAGGCAATAAATACCGTGTCAAATGTGTCTGGTTTGAAAGGCAGAAAAAGACCGTCGCCATTCACCAGGCATATGGACTGGTTTTTTTTGTGAACCAGTTTTTTGCGGCCGGCTTTGAGCATGGCATGGGAAAAATCAACACCTGTTATGCAGGCCTGCCCTTTCAGATGCCGACTGACCGCCAGGGCCACATCACAGGTGCCGCAGGCCACATCCAGAATTCTGCTTTTTTCAACAGGGGCTGCGGCCCGGACCATATGGGCCCGCCATACCACATCCTGTCGAAGGCTGAGCAGCCGGTTCAGAAAATCATATCTATGGGCAATTTTGTCAAACATTTCCTTGACAAAATCAAGTTCTTTGTTCATCGTTGACAACCTGAATTTTAGAATTAATGTATATAATTTATCACAGGCAGATTGGGAAAGTACCATACCAGGGACACGATTACAAATAAAACCACATGGAAACGACTGGAAATTAGGTAGGATATGATAGAAAAACGCGACTATTATGAAATCCTGGGGGTTGCCAGGGATGCAGACAAACAGATTTTGAAAAAAGCATATCGAAAACTGGCCATTAGATATCATCCTGATAAAAATCCAGATGACAAAGATGCTGTAGAAAAATTCAAGGAAGCGTCTGAAGCCTATGAGGTTTTGAGCAATGACAACAAGCGGCATATTTATGACCAGTTCGGTCACCAGGGTCTTGAAGGTGCGGGTCATTCAGGTCCCAGTGGATTTGAGGATATTTTTTCCAGTTTTGGTGATATTTTTGAAGACTTTTTCGGATTCGGCGGTGCCAGGGGCGGCCGGGGAAACAGAGTGCAGCGGGGCTCTGACCTGCGGTATAATATGACCATTGATTTTATGGAAGCGGCATTCGGCACCGAAAAAACCATTTCCATCCCCAGACTGACCACTTGTGATGAATGCGACGGGAGCGGCTGCCGTCCGGGTACCCAGGCACAAACCTGTGCCCATTGCCACGGTTCCGGCCAGTTTATCCAGAGCCAGGGGTTTTTCAAGGTCAAGACCACCTGCCCCTATTGTAAGGGCCGGGGGGGTGTTATTGACGATCCCTGCCCCAAATGTGTGGGCGCAGGCCGTGTGGAGATCACAAGAAAGGTCCAGGTAAAAATACCGGCCGGTGTGGATGTGGGTGCAAAACTGCGGCTTACCGGAGAAGGAGAAGCCTCTCCTTCTGCAAACGGACCAGCCGGTGACCTGTATGTGGTCATAAATGTGAAACCCCACAAGTTTTTTCAGCGGGATGGGAGTGACATCATCTGTGCCATTGATATCTCTTTTGCCCAGGCAGCCCTGGGAGATGAAATTACGGTTCCCACCCTGGTGGGGGAGGAAAAACTCACCATTCCCAAAGGCACCCAGTTCGGCGACAGTTTCCGGCTGCGGGGGGAAGGCATTGCTTCCTTGCGTACGGGCCGGCGGGGGGATCAGATTATAAAAGCGATCATTAAAACCCCCACCAAGCTTACCGGCAAACAAAAAGAATTGTTAAAACAGTTTGACAAACTGGACGCAAACAAGATTTCCAACAAGTTGAAAAATCTGTTCAAAAAATAAACAGCAGCAGGCGGATACCATGTTTGAACTCAAAATAAAAACCCGGTTTGCCGGGGCCCACCAATTGACCATGGTGGGGGAAAAATGTGAGAACCTCCATGGTCATAACTGGCATGTGGAGGTATGCGTTAAAGGCGTGCAGCTGAATTCCGCCGGTGTGCTGGCTGATTTCGGAGATATCAAAAAAGCGGTGCGCAAGGTGGTGGACGGGGATCTGGATCATAAATTTCTCAATGAACTGGCCGCGTTCAAAGACAAACAACCCACTTCGGAACGTATTGCCGTATATATTGCCCAGCAGGTCCAGGCACTTCTGGATGACACGTTGGATGAAAGTCTTCAGGTATCCCGCGTCATGGCATGGGAATCCGATGATGCCTGTGCCATCTACTATCCTGAGTAGTTTGCTGTTTATTGACGGGTAATGATCCGTTTTGCCGGGATAAGGCCTGTGGCTGCGGCTGAAACGATATTGCCGGCCACCCCTGGACCATCTCCGGCCATATACAATCCCTTGATGCCGGTTTCCAGATGGTTGTCCGTTTCCACCTGGGTGGCAAAAAATTTGATCTCCGGTGCATAGAGCAGGGTTTCATCATTGGACACTCCGGGTACCACAAGATTGAGGGATTCCAGCCCCTCAATGATATTGGACAGAATCCTTTCCGGCAGTGCCATGGCAATGTCCCCGCACACCACGTTTGTCATGGTGGGTTCGATATAGCCCTTGTGGATTCTGTGCCAGGTGGACCTGCGTCCCCGCTTCAGATCCCCGAACCGCTGGAGGATGGGTTTTCCCCCGCCGATGATGGTGGCCAGTCTGCCGATGGATTCTCCATAGGCCTGATTGTCGGTCACCGGTTCCGTAAGTATCACCTTGGATAAAAATGCAAAATTGGTGTTTTCCGATTTTTTGCCGGAGTAGGCATGGCCATTGACACAGACAAAATTATTGTAATTTTCAAGGGAGATGAACCCGCCCTGGTTGGTGCAGAAGGTCCGGGTCTGGTCATCATAGGTGGTGGTCTGTATAAAAAAGGTGGGATCATAAATGATGTTGCATAAATCATCCATGATATCGTTGTGCACTTCCACCCGCACCCCGACTTCAATGCCCCGCTGGCTTAAGTTGATACCGTGTTTTGCGGCCACTGATGCCACCCAGTTGGCACCGATACGGCCCGGGGCCAGGATAACGTTGGGGGCCTCATAGGTGGCTTTGTCGGTTACCACACCCGTGACCCGGCCGCCCGTTTCCAAAATATCCACAGCGGTTTCATTGAGCCTGACTGCCAGGCCTTTGGACCGGATATGGTCTGCCATGCCTGCAATATAACCGGGCAGATTGTCGGATCCCAGGTGTTTCTGCCGGATGAGCATCAGATCGATGCCGAACCGTTTGGCTTCTTTTCTGATCTGTCTGGCAGCATCCATGTCAGTGGGATACACCGGCCCGTCCATGTGAAACCGGGTAAAAATCGCCTCGGTTTCATCAATGAGGGCCTGGGCCGCCGGCAGGGGCATGAACTGCGTCAGATCTGTTTTGCCCAGCCGGGGAATGAAGTTGAGTTTTCCGTCAGAATACAGGCCTGCGCCGCCGATGCCCGATAAAATATTACACGGAATGCACTGGGCGCATTTTTGCAGTTTGTGGTTGGGGCATTTGCGCTTCAACGAATCCTTGCCTTTTTCGATTAACAACACCTTAAGCCTGGCATTTTCCATCAAATACCAGGCTGCAAAAAGTCCGGCAGGCCCCCCGCCCACGATTACAACATCATATGTCATTGTTTTTTTCCACGTCTTTTGGTTCAAGGCCCATGGCTTTTGCCCGGGCCATCCATTGTTTCCGGGCCAGGCTCCGCATGTCTACAACATTGTCTGTTTCATCCACGATTTCCATTCCCATGAGGGTTTCTATCAGATCTTCCAGTGAAACCAGCCCGTCTATCCCCCCGTGTTCATTGACAATAACGGCAATATGCTGGCGTTCCTTGAGAAAACGCTCAAAAAGCACGGTTAATGAAATGGTGCCGGGAACTGCAAGGATGTTTCGTTTCAATACCTTGAGTTTTTCACTGCCCCGTTTCTGGGCCGCAAAAATCAGCACATCATCCTTTAGAACAAACCCGGTGGTGTCGTCAATATGGGATTTATACAGGGGGATGCGGGAAAAGGGGGTCTGGGTGATGTATTTAAGGGCATCCTGGATTGTCATGTCTTCGGCAAGTGCTGAGATGACGGTCCGGGGTGTCATGATATCGGTTACTTTCAAAGATTCAAAGTGTAGAAGGTTCTGGATGATCCTGGATTCCTTGATATGAATCTGGCCCGTGGTTTCCCCCACCGATGCCATGGCAATGAATTCATCTCTGGAGAAAATATGCATATCTTTTCCCCGGGAGATGGATTTTGTGAGTTTTTCAGACAGCCATACAACAGGGTACAGGGCAACAGTCAAGGTGTTTATAAAAACCGCAGTCGGTCCCACCAGTTTCGGCCAGTAAACAGCGCCGATGGTTTTGGGAAGAATTTCAGAAAGAAAAAGGATCATCAGGGTCATGACCGCGGAAAATACGCCGAACCAGGCGCTTCCGAACACAATCGTCGCCTTGGCCCCGGCACCGATGGCCCCTACGGTATGGGCAATGGTATTCAAGGTCAATATGGCTGCCAGGGACTGGTCCACGTTGTCCTGCTTCAACCGCTTTAACAGGGCGGCCATCCTGGGGCGTTTTTCTTTCAGGCTTTCAATGTAGGAGGGGGTGATGCTCAAAAGCACCGCTTCCGCCACTGAACACAGAAATGAAAAAACCAGGGCCAGTCCCACAAACAGAACCAAACCTGCAATATCTGAATCTGAATATGCGTTTTCCATTTTTTTGATACCTTTTAATTGGGATGGATGCTTTTTGTTTCTGCGCCTGTCACCATACCATCTGCTGTCTTCTGTGCAAGGAAAAAACAAAACCCCGGGTGAAAATTTTTTGCCTTTACCACTTTCATTATGGTTAAATGTATTTATAATATTCCCATAGCCCATTGGCCATAGCTGGACAGGTTGATAATTTGGTCAAGTATAAAAAGGAGGCGGCAATGGAAATAAAAATGGACAGACATAAACATAATCATGAACATGAACATTCTCATGAACATGACCATGCGCATTCCCATGGTGACAAAACCCACAGCCACCCCCATGCGCATACCCATTCCCATGAACACGGGCACCAGCACAGCCATCAGGCTGATGATGCGGCCCATGATCATGACGACGTCCACGGCAGTCATGACCATGATCATCCCGGACATGAAAAAGAACCCCACTCCCACTCCCATGATTGATCAGGGCCAATGCCTGTAAGATACCAGGAAACCGAGTGGTCAGGGATGCAATTTATCAAAATACCACTTGCCTTAGCATAATCTCTGACAGTCAAGTTTCTGTTTCGGACAACCATCATCTTCATCTCGTCTGGGCCGAAACTTGCTAAATTTTGGGATGATCTTTGTCCAAGTGATCAGTCAAACATTGCAAAAGAAAGCAAAATTTATGCCGTGAGTAAAATAATTTGTGCTTGAGCTTTGACAAATTTCATGATACCGGAACTAAGGTTGATATTTTATGGAATCAAGCTTAGTTGCAATATGCTTGAGCTTTGACATAGTCACGAATGTGAGGACACTTAGTGAAAAGATGAAGAGTAAATAAACCAGGACAGCTACCAACAATCTTGCTCAATATTGATAGAGTCTTGAGCAGTCAGGATATATCCCCGCTTGAGCAGTCAACATAGGCCTTTTAAAATTTCACAATTGATAATTTTCTTCATCAAACTTAGGATTTCGGTGTAAAAATGCTTAATTTGCATGATCTATTTTCAGGTACTAAATTTAATTCGCATCCTCACGCATGCATTATTTATGATGATCTTTTGCATTATCGAAAAGTCGCATCATATTTCATTTTAGATGGAT